>JAPLFP010000272.1 GCA_026390585.1 Ignavibacteriales bacterium
AAAGGTACGTCGGAGTTCAAATCGATAACACTGGAAAATCCGTTTAACACTCACTTGCCAAAGAACTTATAGCAAAACAAAAACTCCTTAACCGGACACTACTGATTCTGGATTCCGAATTCCGCCCCACTCCCATCCTCCTCACTTCACCAACTGCATCTTCTTCATCTCAACGAATCCTGAAGCGATCAAGCGGTAGAAATACACGCCGCTCGCTGAGTTGTGCCCTTCGAATCTTGCAGTGTAGAATCCCGGTTGCAGCACATTATCCACGAGGAGGGCTACCTCGCGGCCAAGCACATCATAAACACGGAGGCTCACAGGACCTGTCTGAGCCACCGCGAACTGAATGTTGGTTGTCGGGTTGAAAGGATTAGGATAATTCTGACTGAGGGCAAATTCCGTAGGGACCGCTCCGTTCCGGTCTACGACAGTCACATCCTGGCCAGTTTGGAATCTCGATTCTGCAGACCAATCACTCGTCCCATAGGCATTCGTGGCAGAGAGGATCCATGAATAATTCTTGGCTGCAGTGAGAATCGTCGTGCACAGAAACGTGGTATCGCTGGTTGTTTGATCCACAACGACAAGATTCGGCGTGTCACTCACTTGAGTTACCCGAATTCGAAACGACGCCGCTGCACCTTTTCGCCACACGAACGTGGGCACCCGGGATACATTACGCTGGCCGCTCGCAGGTGAGAGGACCACGGGCGGAGTCGGCCAGCCTGTTTTGAAGCTCCACGCGCTAGAATATGTGCCTGTCGACCCCTGATTGCCGCCTAACACTCTCCAATAATATGTGCTCTGAGGAGCCAATCCTGAGATGATGGCGGTCGAATCAGTTGTGTTCACTGTCGAAATAAGTGACGTCGGAGTGAAATCGCTGCTCGATGCGACCTGCGCCCGATAATTCATCGTAGTAGGGTTTCGAAACCATGACAACGATCCTCCCCGGATGAAGTTCTTTTCACCATTAGCAGGAGAGGCCAGCAGAGGGGTCGTTACCGTTGAATTGATGCCGACCACGTTGCTGAGAGCACTTTCATTGTTGTTCCGGTCGAACGCAGAAACCGCGAACGAGTACTGCGAATTCTCATTGTCGAGACGGGCTGGCGGAATGACAGTCGGTACACCCGTCAATGCGAGCAGGTTTGTCGCTACATCGAGATCCGCAGGTTGATACGTCTGCTTCCTGAATCGGTACACCAGATAACGTCGGGCAGTATCCCCATCGGTTGCGGGCGTTGAAGGGCTCCATGTCAATTGATACAATCCGGTTCCTGGATTCAGTGAAACCTGAAGATTTGCCGGCGAATTTGGCCGGAGGGTATCCTTCCAATTCATTACGGGGATGACCGCCGCTGTCGCGAAGTAACCGTTCTTCAACGAATCCATGAGTCCCCCGGAGTTCGTGGTCACGGTACGGGCCGAAAAGAGAGTGACACCCTGTGCTCCAGTGGCTCTGTTGAAATTGATCTGCGCTCCGATTTCGCTCGGACCGAGTGGGGCATAGTTTCCGGTATACAAATGTCTTCCATACGTGACCGACGCCCACCACGGCTGGAGTTTCGCATAATCCTGGCCGCCCCCGAATCGCCAGTAGAGCTGAGGCGTGATGTAGTCGAGATACTTGCCGCTCATCCACGCAACAGCATCACAGTACAGCTCATCATATCCGCTCGTGCCCGATGTCCCTGCGGGTATGCCGTTCTTCCAAATTCCAAATGGACTCATCCCCACCTTCACCACAGGCTTGATTGCCTGAACGCTGTCGTAGATCATCTTGATCAACAGATTAACGTTGTTACGCCGCCAGGGTGCAAGGCTGTCAGGATAGGAAAACCCGCGCGGATTGAGCCGGAAGGTCTCCAAATCCAGTTTCCCGAAGCTGTGCTCCGAGTACGGATAAAAATAATCATCCATATGAACACCATCGATGTCATAGCGGCGCACAACATCCGCGATGACACGGGCAACATGGTTTCTCACTGAATCCAGTCCAGGGTTGAGAAGGGTATATCCGTCAGGACACGTAATTGCCCAACCTGGGTGCTGCACGGCGACGTTGTTCGCGGCAAGTTGAGGCGAACTTGCACTCAGTTTGACCCGATACGGATTGAACCAGGCATGAATTTCCATGCCTCGCTTGTGAGCTTCCTGGCAGGCAAACACAAGAGGATCATAGTAGTCGTAACTCGGAGCCACACCCTGCGTCCCCGTGAGTCAGGACGACCACGGCTCGTATGGTGACGCATAGAATGCATCGCATGCCGGACGAATCTGGAACACAACGGCGTTGATACCGGTAGCAGCCAGCTTGTC
>JAPLFP010000312.1 GCA_026390585.1 Ignavibacteriales bacterium
AGGAATGCTCAGATAACTGTCTTTGCTTGGTGGCGGACCAATGCAGACAGCCTCATCGGCAAAACGGACATGGAGCGAATAGCGGTCAGCTTCCGAGTAAACTGCAACCGTCCGAATGCCGAGTTCGCGACATGCGCGGATCACCCGGAGGGCGATTTCACCACGATTGGCTATCAGAACTTTCTTAAACAAACGAATCCTTCCGTAGAAGAGCTCAGAGTCAGAGAATGAGAGGAAATGTGCAGCGAAAGGTTTTCGGTTGACTAGTGCCGTTTCCTCCGAAGGAGTCCTTCGGACAGAAAGTTATCTTGCGTTTTCGATCAAGAACTTCCAATTGGAAACCGGCACTGTGCCTCTTTTACTAAAAGATCTATTATTAGAAGTGGCACTAGGATTTTTCAATCAGGAAGAGCACCTGATTGTACTCCACAGGCTTGCCGTTCTCGACAAGAATCTGCGCGAGCCTCCCGGAGACGTCCGATTCAATTTCGTTCATGAGCTTCATCGCTTCCACGATGCAGAGAACGGACCCGACGCTGACATTCTGCCCGATTTCGACGTACGGTTCGGCGTCCGGCGCAGGAGCGCGATAGAAGGTGCCCACGATGGGAGAACGGACTTCGTGATACTTCACATCGGGTTTACCGGATTGTGGCGTCTGGGCGGAACCTGCAGCAGGACTCGGTGCGGGGAGTGATGGTGGAACCTGAGGTGAGGGCTGAACCGCAGCCTGCACAAACATTGGCTGCTGGTTTTTGTGCTTCGCGACCCGAATCTTCTTCCCTTCCTCTTCAATCTCAATCTCATCGACATCACTTTTTTCGATGAGCTTGATCACTTTCTTGACGTATGCAAGATCCATGAATGTTCCGCGTTTATCGTGAAACACGAGAGCCTTAGGGCTCGCTCGTTTTCCCCGCAATCGAGGCAGGACAATGTTGACGCTAGTTCTTTACCCGCTCCAGATACTGGCCCGACCGGGTATCGACACGAATGGTATCGCCTTCGTTGATGAAGAGAGGAACGTTCACGGTTGCACCTGTTTGCACCGTTGCGGGCTTCGTCGCGCCTGAAGCTGTGTCCCCTTTGACGCCGGGGACCGTCTCGGTCACTTTCAGCTCAACGTTGGGAGGGATCTCGCACCCGACGATGTCCATACCGACCATCATCAGCTGAACGGTCTCACCCTCCTTCAGGAACTTCGCCCCCTCGCCAATTGCGACTGCGGAGACAGGCATTTGCTCGTAGCTTTGTTTGTCCATGAACTGAAAGCTGGCACCATCATGGTAGAGGTATGTGAATTCTTTTGTCTCCATCCTGACCTCTTCAACCTCCTCGCCCGAGCGAAACCGAGTATCCGTGGTTCTGCCGGATTTGAGATTGCGCAGTTTTGCCTGCACAAAGGCCCTGAGGTTGCCGGGGGTGCGATGAATGTACTCGTCAATACGGTGAAGTTCGCCGTTGAATTTGATTATCATTCCAATTCGAAAATCTGAGGTTGTTGCCATAAATCCTTTCAAAATCATTACGTTTTTGACCAAAATCGCGTCATTTTACGCGAAAATTGGGGTGAAAGTATACAGAAAAGAAGGGCGAATGTCAAGTAGATTCCCGAAGGGGATCTTAGCGTTATCTGCAGCACAAACTGCACGTCCGTTCTATGCACATCTTGACTATATCTCTTGTGTCGATTTCTTTTCTTTTCCTGTGAATTGTGCTATCTTTCCTCACTTTTTGATGAAGTACAGGGCTAAAACGAGCCATTCCGCTTTCTGCGGTCAAAACGAACGCTGGTCAACAAGGAGAAGACATGGGTTTTTCGACGAAAGCTGTCCATTCAGGAATTGAAGCCGATCCGACCACGGGGTCACTGATGACGCCGATTCATTTGACCTCAACCTATCTTCAGGAGGAAATCGGAAAACACAAAGGATACGTGTACTCCCGGGTGGCCAATCCCACCAGGACAGTCCTGGAGAAGAGCATCGCATCATTGGAAAACGGGAAAGAAGGATTGGCGTTCGCTTCTGGGATGGCTGCGGAGACCGCGGTGTTTCACCTACTCAAGGCTGGTGACCATGCTGTCATTTCACGAAATGTCTACGGTGGCACCTATCGCGTCGCGAAATTCGTCCTGGAGAATTTTGGCTTCCAATTTGATTTCGTCGACACGACAGACACTCATGCTCTCAAAGAAGCATTGAAGCCGAACACGAAGATGGTCTTCGTCGAAACGCCGACGAATCCCACTATGGAAATCACCGACCTGCGCGCGGTGGCAAAACTCTGCAAAGCGCGAAAACTGATCTCCGTCGTCGACAACACGTTTGCCACACCCTATCTACAGAATCCTCTCGACTTTGGAATCGACATCGTTGTTCACAGCGCGACAAAGTACCTCAATGGACACAGTGACATGCTCGGTGGACTGGTTGTACTCAATGATCCAAAGCTGACGGAGCAACTGCGATTCATTCAGAAGTCCGTGGGTGGAATTCTGAGTCCGTTCGAGGCGTGGATGTGCTTGCGGGGAATCAAGACACTCGCCCTTCGCATGGCCCGGCATGATTCGAACGCGATTGAAGTCGCTGCGTTCCTGAACGTCAACCGGAAGGTTAAGAAGGTGAACTACCCGGGGCTCGTTTCACATCCTCAACACTACCTCGCGCAAAAGCAAATGAGAGGATTTGGCGGGATGATCTCGTTCGACCTGGGGAGTTTTGAGAAGGCGAAGAAGCTTCTAAAATCTGTCCGCCTTTGCGCTCTGGCTGAAAGTCTCGGGGGAGTTGAGACTCTGATTTCGCATCCGGCGACCATGACGCACGCCTCTCTCCCTTCGGAGGAGCGGCAGCGTATCGGGGTTACCGATGGACTCGTGAGGATTTCGGTGGGGATCGAGGACGTCGAGGACATCATCGACGATTTGAAGCGGGCGCTGGCGAAGGTGTGAAGATGATGGGGCTTGTTCTCGCAGACAAAGATGAACCGCAGAGACCGCTGAGAGCGCAAAGTGTTTGAGGATGTGAAGGAAGAAGAAACCTGAGAGTTATCTTCTCGGGCCTTGGCGCCTTCAGCGGTTCGTTCTTCAATATGGCGCTAAAGTCTCTTTTCAAAAAAAAGGCTAAACGGATTCCCGACATATTCGCCGAAGCAAGGAATCTGTTTGTAGCCCGCTGATTCATAGAGGCCGACCGCTTCGGGTTGCTTTGTGCCCGTCTCGAGCTTCAGTAACCGATACCCACTCGTTCGCGCCGTGGACTCGAGGAAACTGAGCAGCTGGCGCGACAATCCCTTTCCCCGAAAGGCCTGCTTCACAAACATCCGCTTCACTTCAGCGACATCGCTCTCCAACCTCCGAAGCGCACCGCAAGCGACAGGCTCACCATCAAATCGCGCGACGACGAAGATGAAGGTGGGATCGACAATATCTTCCGGATGAAGGCCATGGATCCACTCGCCGGGATAGCGGGTCAGGAGATCGGCGTCGAGCTCGTCGATAAGAGCTCGGGCGATTTCTGAGTCTGGCCGCTCGATAGAGAAGCTCAGTGGCACGTGATCCATTCCCTCAGCCGGGCCTCCTCATTTCAACAATATCATCGATTTTGTCAGGCTGCTTCCTTTGTACAGAAGCCGATAGAAGTATGTCCCTGACGGCCTTTGTTCGGAGTTCCATACTCGCACATGATCACCGGCTGATAGGCCGGTTCTCCTGCCTTCCGGAGATAGAGGGTGCGAATAGGAGTCTGGGGAAAGTTCTCCAGACGGGCGGTGGATGCAGACCCGTCAAGCTTCCATTCATACAAAGAAATGTCGCGGGGATTGAGATACTTTGACAAACCCCGCTCGAGCGCCAGATGGAAGAGTCCAAAGTCACCGGGTTCGTGCCCGGCGAGATATGTCCCGACAATATCGACATGAAGCGAGTTCTTACCGAAAATGACGAGGTTTGTCATGATATCCCGGCCATAGCCATTGGCTTCTCCGTTTGCATCGGGACCCGTAACGAACGGACCCTCTCGGCCATAGATCCCTTCGATCATGTTGATAGCGGGATGCAACACAGAGTTATTGTCCAGACAACGGCTGGCATGCGTCTCCATCCAGATTCCACCCGACCCGGAACCAGGCAGGTCCCAGCGAGGGATCTTGGCAGCCGTGTGCCGGTCATAGTTGGCCTTGATGGTCGTGAACGCATTTGGGACAACGTGTTTGGTGTCGACGCCGCTCATCGCTGTTCCCCACGCAGTGCAGTGACTCACGTACGGTGTGGCATTCGTCCCCTGGAGATTCTTGGAGCAGAGCGTCATCCCCATGCTATGGGACTTGAACTTTGCTATGTTGATGAGACATGAAGCCGGAGAATTCACGGGCCAGAGATGGGGGATCTTGCTGAACCAGACTCCGTTGGGGACATCAGTCCACTGAACGTCCTGTGATGCCATCTGGGCAACCGAAGGGAAATCCTTCAGATTCAGGCCGGTGCGCGTTGCGAGGTCTCTGTACCATGTGCCATCTACCGCAGTCGCCAAATAATTCGCCTCACGTATGTAGGTATTCTGCGCCAAAACGCTGACATCGAAGAGACTATTAACAACGCCTTCGACAAAATACGGATCCGTCTGAATGCCCATCGTTTGCTCGATGGGGGTTTTGTCCCAACGCCACGACGTGATGTTCGGCTTCAGGACGACATTCGCCGAGACTGGGAATCCGCTCGCACCATCCGACTTTGAAACAAAGAGCGACCGACCAAGCTGATGACCGACATCCTTGAGCGCACCCGTGTTAGTCTTTAAGTCGACTCCAGTGCGCAACACGAACACAGCGTCTGGATGGGTCTCTACAAAGTCATGAAGTCCAAAGAAAGCCGCTCTGCGCGGTTTGCTGACGAGATCGCGGAAATTCAGCACGACCGCGCTCCCTGCCAGCGAAGCTGTTCTTAGAAATTCCCGACGTGAATACATAACACCGACTTTCCTTCGTCTTACAATGGATAGAGCAGATGCATTACCCTGATTGCTTCAAAATTCTCCACACTTTCCTTCCACATCTCCACGATCTTCTCCGGTGCCATCCCAGCATCGATTGCCTTGCGGAAATTCGGTGTCCCGGAAAGTCTGTCGATGGAGCGGTCGCGCCACCTGAGACTGTCGGGGTACAACCTCTTCGCAGCAGCTAGCATATAGACCGCAGCTTTCACCGGCTCGAAAGAATCCCGGTCGGTGACCTTGACGAACACTCCGCCTGACTTCTGCCCTTCATATTTTGGATGCTGAACGGCGTTTTCAATACTTCGGGTTGTGAACTCTATGGGTTCGAACGTAACGCCGTTGAGCTTGTAGTCATTGAGCATCTTGGCCCACTTGGCGCCGTCGATATAGGGAGCACCGATCATTTCGAATGGTCTTTCGGTACCACGGCCTTCGGAGATGTTGACTCCCTCGAAGAAGCAGGTGCCCGGATAAACGATGCAGCTCTCCAATGTCGGCAGGTTCGGAGAGGGTTTAGTCCATATGTTCAGGCCGGTCTGATCGTACCACATCGATCGCTTCCACCCTTCCATTTTCACCACGATCAGGTTGGCCTTGATACCGTTCTTCAACCATCCTTCATTGTTGTACATCGTCGCCAGCTCTCCGATGGTCATTCCGTGCGCGATAGCGATGGGATGCAGCCCGACAAACGACCGCAGACTATCCTCCCTGTTGAAGCCTTCGACCCACGTCCCGCGAATCGGATTGGGTCGGTCAAGAACGATGTACGGAATGTTATTCTCCGCAGCAGCCTCCATCGCATATGACAGCGTGCTGATGTATGTGTAAAAACGGACGCCGACGTCCTGCAAATCGAATATCAGGACATCCACACCCTTGAGCATTTCCTTCGTCGGCTTGTTGATCGAGCCGTAGAGCGAATAGACGGTCACTCCCGTTTTCTTATCGATGTCATCCCTGATCGTCGCACCGGCCGGTGCATCGCCGCGCACTCCGTGTTCAGGCCCGAACAAGATGACGAGATTTGTGCGTTTGTCTTCGTGCAGGGCATCGGCGAGGTGCTTTCCATTGGAAAGGAGCGCTGAGTGATTCGTGACGAGGCCGACATTTTTCCCCTGAATGAGGTGGAAGTACTTTTCGAACAGCAGGTCTGCTCCCGTCTTCACTTGTCCGGATAAAACGGTGACAAGTGCAACACAGAGAGCGAGGGAGAATATGGTACGGCGGATCATGGGATAGTCCTTTTCGGGGCAAAGTTGGTACAAAAAAAACCGCACACCCGGTGCGGCTTGGAGGTCAAAGAATTTTCGATCGGCCTATAAACCACGCTGCGATCGACATCCCGTCCCAAATTTCCCCCGACAAGATTCGTTGTTCAACCTCGGCGGGTGTCAGCTCGAAATGCTCGAACTCCTCCGTGGGATCCGGTTTTGTCCCGACTTGTTTAAGGCCGCGAGCAATGTACACGCGGCACATCTCATTCGTCACTCCGTTGTAGGGATTGAACTCTCCCGTCTGAATCATCTCCGCTGCCGTATATCCGGCTTCTTCCTCCAACTCCTGAGCGGCCGAGGTCAAATAGTCGCTCCCCGCCTTGACGCCCCCGCACGGAAATTCCAGACTGTCTTCATCACGCAGATACCGGTACTGCTTCACCATCACAAGCCTGCCATCGTCGAGCACCGGAATGATAATGCTCGAACCGTTGGTGTGAACATAGAAGTAGTCGCCAACTTCACCGTTGGGAAGGCTGAAGGTATCCTGGCGATACACCCACCACGGATTTTTGAAAAGCTCCTTCTGTGTCAGCTTTCTCCATTTGGAGAGGGGCATGGCTGGACCTTAAACGAGTTCGCGTTCAGAGAAGAAAAAGGCGACTTCGATCTTGCCGTTCTCGGGCGAATCGGAACCGTGTACGATGTTTTCTCCCTTGTTGTCGGCGAACAACTTCCTGATGGTTCCGTCCGCTGCTTCCTTCGGATCGGTTGCTCCGATCAACGTGCGGAAATCAGCCACGGCGTTATCCTTCTGGAGGGCGATGGGCATGCAGGAACCGCTCGACATAAACTCAACCAATCCATCATAGAATGGCCGGCCCTTGTGGACTGCGTAGAACGCTCCGGCGGTCTCCTTTGTCAATCGCAATTGCTTCATTCCAAGGATCTTGAATCCGGCCTTTTGGATCCGTGCAATAACTTCTCCCTGGAGACTTTTTCGCACACAATCTGGTTTCAGAATCGCTAGTGTTCGTTCAACTGCCATGGGAATAGCTGACTGGTTAATTAGTGAGTGGTTAATTGGTGAGAAGTTGAATGGCTATGTTTGTGAATAGTGAATAGTAAACGGTGAATAGTTTGTTGATTCAATGATCGTTCCACTCCCGTCTCACGTCTAACGTCGTCCGTCTTACGCCCTGTGTTGGTTCCACCATCGTTCCATCACATCATCGGCGTTCGTCGATACTCCTTTTTCTTTCCATTTGTCGTAGAAGAGAATATCCGAGCTTGCAGGGAGCGGATTTGGAATATCGATCTGGATTCTCATCGGCATGGGGGCGGAATCACCAACGATAATCGCCTCACCCTGCCGGAGAGTTGAAATCACGGTCTCGAGGCCGCTAAACGTGTCCGGAACGAGACGCCGGATATAGTCCTGGTCGACAGGATTCAGAAGCCGCATCACCACGAAATTGTTGCACTGAGAGAGAATGGTTTCAGAAATCTCCGCAGGACGCTGACTGACGATCATGCAGCTGACGCCGTATTTTCGCCCTTCTTTTGCGATCCGTTCCACCGTGAGCCGAGCAGCCGTCGATCCACGGGAGTTCACTGAAAGGTAGTTGTGAGCCTCTTCAAAGACCAGGAGAATAGGGAGATCGCGACGATTGGGGTTCCAGAAGTTGAAGTCGAAGGCAATGCGCGCAACGAGCCCGACGATGGTGTTGACAACATCGAACGGAATGCCGCTCATGTCCATGATCGTGACCTTCGATTTTCCGTCCAGACCGAAGATCATGGTCAGCAATCCTTTGGCAGATTCAGAGTCAATGCAAACGCGCGGTTTGAACATAAACGCGTATCGCGGATCGTTGATCATACTGTTCAACCGCATGAGGAACCGAGTGAACTTTCCGTATTGCGGGCCTTCTTTCGTTCCACTGCTTCCGCCGGTAATTTTCTCCGAATCGAGATACTGCATCCGCGCACGGACCTCGTTAATATCGAAGAAGACCGGAGAGTCGACGGTGATCATGCTCGCGAGCCTGGGGTTCTTGCCCTTCTTGCCTGCAAAGATGAGATCCTGCAGCGCCGAAACAATCGTGGTCTTGTTGTCGTCGCGGGGATCGACGAAAAGCTCGACCATCTCATCGAAGTTCATTAACCAGTACGGCAGCTCCAGCGCGCCGATGTCAAAATGCTGACATCCTTCCGGAAACGCGCTGCGGTACTCATTGTGAATATCGAGGATGACCACGTTTGTGTCGGGCAACGATGCCACTTTCTGGAGGAGTGACGCAACCGTACACGACTTTCCCGCGCCACTGGATCCAAGGACCGCCAGATGTTTGCCGAAGAATTTGTTCGGATCGAGGAAGGCTCGCTCGTTCTCGAAAAGCGAGAGCTGACCGACAGAGAAGTTATACTTTTGGTATGTCGAGAAAGCCGCCTTGAGGTCTTTGTCTTCCAGAAGGTAGACCACCATGTCCGCGTTGGGGAGAACGGAGACGCCGCTTTCAAATTTCCCCTTCTTCAGGGTCCCGATGAGCGTCACGTTCATCAGGAACCGCTGCACGACCTTGTCTCCTTCGTAGACGTCCCCCTTTTTGAACTCCGAAACAATCCCCAACACGAGGAGTTGGCCCACGGGGATTAAGACATAGGTCCCGATCTGACCAATGTGATACATCTTTGCACCGATCTTCTTGGAAAGCGCCGTAATCTCAGGGTCGATGATGACCGTGACGGTGGAACTCGTCACCTCCCTGACGATGCCGATACGTTTTTCTTCCCACATGGTCGTTGCCTCTGGTGTGCGTGAACGGGAAAAGAAACAATGTGCCGAAGGCTCATCAACACTTTGTTCAGCGAACCATCATCAGCGTCTGCGCAACTTCTTCTTTGCACCCGCTTTCTTCTTCGGTTTGGATTTTGCCTTGTGCTTCTGCAGTTTTTTCGAGGATCGCGTCTTCCTGGGAGCTGCCTTTTTTGTCTTTGGCCGATTCAGTACTTTTTCCAGGGTCTCGCCAATGAGAGCCGGGCTCTCGACGACGTGAATGCCCGCCTGACGGAACGCTTCGAACTTTTCCGCCGCGGTGCCTTTACCTCCGGAGATGATTGCACCGGCGTGTCCCATCCGACGTCCCGGCGGTGCTGTTTGTCCTGCAATGAATCCGACAACCGGCTTCTTGACATGCTTCTTGATGTACTCGGCCGCTTCTTCTTCAGCAGAACCGCCGATTTCTCCGATGAGGATCATCGCTTCTGTTCCCGGATCCTCATTGAACAGCTTCACGGCATCAATGAACCGGGTCCCGATGACCGGATCCCCTCCGATACCGATGCAAGTGGATTGACCGATTCCCCGCTCTGTGAGCTGCCATACTGCCTCGTAGGTCAATGTTCCACTCCTCGAAACGAGACCGACCTTACCCGGTTTGTGGATGAAACCAGGCATGATCCCCACCTTGCATTGGCCGGGCGAAATGATGCCAGGGCAGTTCGGCCCGATCATTCTCACTCCCCGCTCCTTTAGATGAGCATAGACTTTCACCATGTCACTCGTCGGAATGCCTTCGGTGATTGCGACCACGAGCTTCACGCCGGCATCGGCAGACTCCATGATCGCATCAGCAGCTGCGCCCGCAGGGACGAAGATCACCGATGTATTTGCCTTTTCCTTCGACACTGCTTCCGCGACCGTATTATAGACGGGAATTGGCTTCGGGAACTGATCCTTCTCGTTTCCCTGATAGGTCGTTCCGCCTTTGCCCGGAGTAACGCCTGCAACGACGTTGGTTCCGTATTCGATCATCTGTTTGGTGTGGAAGGTTCCTTCGCCTCCGGTGATTCCTTGAACCACCAGTCGTGTGTTCTTGTCGACAAGTACGCTCATAAGTTAAAACTCGATCGATACAGGTGAGAGAAATTAATTCAGTCGCTCCAAGTTAAGAAGCGCTTTCGAGAAAATCAGCAACTTTCAGGATGGTGGACTCATCGAACTGGCGGCCGAGGATCTGCACGCCAATCGGGAGCCCCTGACGATCCTCTCCAAAAGGAACACTGATACCGGGTATTCCGGCGAGGTTCGCAGAAGTGGTATAGATGTCAGAAAGATACATCTTCAACGGATCATCCACCTTTTCGCCGGCCCTGAAAGCCGTTGTCGGTGCTGTGGGAGTAATGAGACAATCAACTTTGGTGAAGGCATGAAGAAAGTCCTGTTGAATCAGACGGCGGACCTTCTGCCCTTTCCGATAGTACGCGTCGTAGTATCCGGCGGAGAGAACGTACGTTCCGAGCATGATCCTCCGCTTGACCTCCGAACCAAAACCCTCGCTTCGCGATGTTGTATACATGCCGGCCAGGTCGCGGGCTTTCTTTGCCCTGAAGCCATACCGTGCTCCGTCGTACCTTGCCAGGTTTGAGGATGCCTCTGCGGTCGCGAGGATGTAGTACGTGGCAATCGTGTACTCGGTGTGAGGAAGGCTGACCTCTTCGACGGTCGCCCCGTTCTTCTTCAGAATATCAATGCTCTTTTCGACGGCCGAGCGAACATCCGGGTCGAGCCCTTCGCCGAAGTACTCCTTTGGAATTCCGATGCGCAGCCCTTTCATGTCCTTGTTGAGCGCGGCAGTGAAATCAGGCACCGGCACTTGGGCGGATGTTGAGTCGTGTTCGTCGTGTCCCGCAATCACGTTGAGCACTTGTGCGCAGTCCCTCGTCGTCAGAGCAAACGGCCCGATGGAATCGAAGGATGACGCAAACGCCACGAGCCCATAACGGGAAACACGACCATAGGTAGGCTTGAGGCCTACAACGCCGGTAAACGAAGCTGGCTGACGAATCGATCCTCCAGTGTCTGATCCAAGCGATGCCGTTGCCATGCCTGCACGGACGGCGACGGCGGATCCGCCGCTTGAACCACCGGGGACACGCGCTTCATCCTGAACAAGTTTGACGCGGCCAAAGGCCGAGTTCTCCGTGGAAGAACCCATGGCAAACTCATCCATGTTGGTCTTGCCCACGATGATCGCGTCCGCGGTCAGGAGACGATCGACGGCCGTCGCATTATAGGGGGAGATAAAGTGCTCAAGGATTTTTGAACCGCAGGTGACGCGCTCGTCTTTGACGCAGATGACATCTTTGATGGAGACGACCATACCGGCCAGTTTTCCGGCAGTTTCATTCGCCAGCTTCCGATCAACCACTCGCGCCTGGGCGATGGCTTTTTCCGGAAAGACAGAGAGGAACGCATTGAGGCCGCTCCCAGCTTCTATTGCGCCAAGATACTCCTCGGTAAGTCGCTCGCAGGTTGTTGTTCCCGCGCGCAACTCAGTCTGGATTGTCTCGAAGGTTTTCATCCGATTGACGTACTGCGGCTGTGGTCGCGGTTCACAGGTGGTGACCGCCGCTCATGGATATGATGGGCGCTCCTCCGCACCACCATGTGCCGTGGGGGACGAAGGGACGCCGAAAGGTGCTGCAGGATACTGATTACTTCTTAGGCTCTTCCTTGTGCTCGTCTTTGTGATCGATCTGCTTGACATCTTTTTCGATGTCATCCTGAATCTCGCGGGCCGCTTTGCGAAACTCCCTCAGACCTTTTCCCAGACCCTGTGCAAGTTCCGGGATCTTCTTGGCACCGAAGAAAATAAGAATGACGAACAGGATCAATATTATTTCAGGCGCTCCGAGGTTCATACTCCCTCTCCTTTCAAGTGAGCTGTGTTTGACTAACGAAACTCTCGACGATCGAATCGAACACTTTTCTTCCGTCGGTGTGACGCAACGTCGGGTCCGACGCACGTTCGGGATGCGGCATCATCCCCATCACATTCCCGCGTTCATTGATGATTCCGGCAATATTGGAGAGCGAACCATTGGGGTTTGCCTCATCCGTTATTGCCCCCGTCGCATCACTGTAACGGAACACGATCTGATTCCTGTCTTCCAGACGCTTCAGTGTCTCCTGATCGGTGAAGTAGTTGCCATCGCCATGAGCGATGGGAATCTGCAGAACTTCACCCTTCGCGCATTGTGATGTGAACACCGTCTGGGCATTTTCGACTCTCAGATGAATATACTTGCAGACAAACTTCAGCGAGCTGTTCCTCAGAAGAACTCCCGGCAACAAACCAGCTTCCACCAGTATCTGGAATCCATTGCAGATGCCGAACACGACTCCACCATTGTTGGCAAACCGCACGACATCTCTCATGATCGGAGAAAAACGCGCCAACGCTCCACAGCGCAGATAATCCCCGTAGGAGAACCCACCCGGAAGGATCACGACATCGACATCCCCGAGGGATGATTCCTTATGCCAGACTAGCCGCGCCTCTTGTCCGAGAATTGTCTCCGCCACGTAATGCGAGTCGTGGTCACAATTCGATCCGGGGAAGACGACGATGGCGAATCTGAGGCTCATGGGTTGGTGAATAGCAAAATAGTTAATTGATTCATCGGGTCATTGATTCATCGGTCCATTGAGTCATCGGTTCGTTGGGTCAATGATTCGATGAAAGAATGAATCAATCCCCCCATTTACTTCTTCTCTATCGTGAAGCTAAAGTCTTCCATCACCGGATTGGCAAGCAATTTCTCGCTGACTTCTTTTGTGATTTTCTCCGCCTCTTCCCGGCTTGCAGCGTCCACATCCAGTTCAACGAATTTGCCGATGCGGACGTTCCGTACCCGTTCGTACCCCAGCGAATGCGTGCCGTGTTCTACTGCTTTCCCTTGAGGATCGAGGATGGATTGTCTCAATGTGACCAGGATTTTTGAATGATACAAGTCGGTTCTCCGGCAATAATTAGATGTCGATGCTTGAGATTTCGGCTTCTTCCTCGGCGTCTTTCTCAACGTGCGATGTGGCCGAGCGGATCCAAATGAAAAGAGAACGCAGCACTCCAAATCCCATAAACGCCATCATTACAAGGAAGAGATAGTTCCCCACGGAAGCAATCACCACAACTCCGGCTACGAAGAAGGATGCCGCTTTCCATGGATGGGCCCGCAGTCCGCGCTTTGAGAACTTCGGAAATGTGTCGTACCGCACCTTACTCACCATCAACATGGAGACAAATACTACCAGAATCACAAGTCCATCTCCTGTCCAGCCGCTCAGTCCGGATCGCTCTGTGTTGTATTGAAGCAGATAGGCACACAAAGTGATGGCAGCCGCCGGGATGGGAAGCCCTTTGAAGTAGTCTTTTTCAAATCCGACGAGTTGCACATTGAAACGGGCGAGGCGGATCGCGCCCATGACCAGCGGCAGCGAGCTGATGATGACTCCGAGGCTGCCGAGTGTACTGAGGTACGCCTGATAGACCAGGAAGGATGGCGCAGCGCCGAAGGTGACGACATCGCAGAGAGAGTCGAGCTCGACGCCGAATTGGCTGGAAGATCTCGTGATTCTTGCCATGATTCCGTCCAGCGAATCAAAGACTCCGCCAAGGACGATGAACCATGCCGCCATTTCAATCTTGCCCTGACTGGCGTTCAGAATAGAAAGAAAGCCACAAAACGCGTTGAGAACTGTAAAAAGACTTGGGACAACCGCCCTGGTGATTTTCATACGTTGGTATCTCCACAACAACCGATAAAGGGATGGACGAAGGCCACAGTCACCCCGAAGAATGCGTCGGGGCAGGCAGAGTATCTTAGCGTGCCCCATCTGAAGATGGGCCTACTGCCGAAATTCTGCAAGCACTGTTTCGCCTGCCACGGTTTCATCGCCGACTTTTGCCCGCACGAGGGCAGTTGCCGTCACGAACACGTCCACCCTTGAACCGAATTTGATCATTCCAAACCGTTCACCCGCTTTCACAGTATCATCCATTTTCAGCGTGCAGACGATACGACGGGCGACGAAACCCGCAATCTGTTTGAAAAGGACCCGACCATGCGGACCCTCTATTCCGATGACCATCTGCTCGTTCTTCTCCGACGCTTTGTCTTCGTACGCAGCGAAGTACTCGCCCTTAACGTACCGCAAATGCTTCACCGTCCCACTGATCGGATTGCGGTTGACATGGACATTCAGTGGTGACATGAAAACGCTGATCATCGTAGCGCCCGATCCCAGGAACTCCTTCTCCTCGAGCTGACGTATAGCGATAATCTTGCCGTCAGCGGGGCTCAGGACGAGATTCTCTCCTGCCGGAGAAGTCCTTTCGGGATCACGGAAGAAATTCACTGTCAGACCCAGCAAGACAATCGACACGGCGACGATGCAGTATTTCAGGATCTTTGGCTCAACAAAAACGAGCGAAAGCACAACCGCCAACAGGCAGACAATGGAAACTGTAAAAAAGACGTCGTAGCCGTACTTCGTTATCATTCGTCCTGTCAATCATTATAACATTTAGACGTCCGAAATGTCAGATTCCTTCCGTCCTGTCCCGTTCCCGAGACCTCCAAAAACCAGAATTGCTCATGCTTCGGCACCCGCGGTTTTCTCAACGAAGGATAAGGTCCGGACAGCGTCGAATGGGAGGTATCTCGAAGTGAGGGCAGGAGCAACACGAAGTATCAATGCAGAGGGAATCAAGGTCTGGAGCTAGCTCGTTGTGACCGTTTGTTCCTTTTTGGTAATCCTGCCATGGATTTGTCAAGCCTGAAAAAAACGTCTCACGCAAGGTCCCGCTTTCTAGCGGGATTCACAAAACGGAAGCGCAAAACTCGCAAAGAGCCCATCTTTCTTAGTTTCCTTGGCGCCTTCGCGTCTTTGCGTGAGTGTTTCTGAGACGTCTTCTGTAAAAAGTATACCAAAAAATGGGCCGAAAGTCAAGAAAAGTGGGCTGAGGGGGGAGGCGGGTTGAGATGGCGAGTAGTGAAGAGTGAACAGTAGACAGTGAAAAGTAAACAGTAAAGTAAGAGGTGAGACACACGCATTAGCGACGAATTTGCTCAGCGAGCGACAACATGGAGTTGATCTCGATCGCTCCAACACGCGGCATACATGTCATTCCAGGATCTTCGTCCTTTTTGGATCTGGTCCGCTGCCTGGCGCCATTCGACCGGGCTCAGCGTTTCACCACTTCCTCTTCAATCATCGTTACTTCATTCCAGGTTCCGTCTCGTTCAAACCGGATCGTCTTGATCTCGCATGGTTTGAACGTGAGCCGGACCGACACAGCGGGATGCATGAGGCGTATGCTTCCCTCCGTTTCCTCTCCGACCGCCTCCTGGAATCGCATGACAAGCGCATTCGCGTCCCACGACCTCTTACATGCGATGAGCCTGATATTCTGTGGTTCCATACTCATGATCTCCTGTTGACCGGGGGTCTGATCGCCGATCGGGTAGTGGGCGATCGCATACGGAGATGCGCTCAGCCAGTCTGCGAGTCCTGCTACCGCCCGCACAACATCGGTGGTGTCGCCGGCAACCAGGATCACCCTGAAATCGTGTACTCCCTGGTCCATATGGTTTCGGTAGCGTGGAGCGCCAAGGTCAAACGACCGCTCGTGGCAGTACAACGCGCTCCGAAGAGCAGAGAGCCGGACCTCACCGTCCTTAAGATCGAAACCATACTGGCCACTGTTAATGATTCCGAGCGCAGTGGGTTTTCCCCCAATGGTTCCTTTGAGGACCAACCAGCGACCCTGAACCTGTTCCTGTCCATTCTGTGGCCGGACAATGGACCCACCCGGGACTTCGCAGAATGCATCGGATGATCGAAACACCGTTGGGATGGAGAGCTTGAGCCTCTTGCGATCTTCGTTCCAGTGGACACAGAATCGGAACTCCAGGAACGGGAAATCCGTATAGGCGACAGTTCGGCAGACCATCCTGCTGCGGCCGCATTCGAACGCTGCTTCCGTCATTTTTCGTATTGGGCCGTGCTCGAGAGTCACGAATGATCCCGGGACAAATGCGAACGTCCCCAGTACTTTTCTATAGCTCCACTCCTCCATCCCCCAGGAATCTGCGAGGTCTTCAACGAGCAGCCCCCTCAGGGCTTCGCCGGCGAGAACCTCCCGCCCGTTTCCGGCATCCAGATTGCTGACAAGCCCTGACTCAGAAGCAGAATATCTGACGAACGATGGTGCAGCGACGGAGATCTTTGGACCTTTGTGCATCTCTATGCGGTAATAGGATGCTCCGATGCGGGGCAATGTGGCGTTGAAGCAGATTTTCCTGCGCCATTCATCCACAAGGAGAAGCGATTCGGGCGCTTCTTCCTGAACCGGGATTTCGGATCCGTCCATCGCAAAAAGCCGGGCGTGCCACCGCCCCTCGAGTTTCGGCACATGGTCGATCATGTACTCAAGTTCCACCGGCACGCGGTATGCCCCAGGATTCATGTTCATCACCGTAACGGGGATTTCCAGGATGCGGTTCCGACCTTTGGAGAAACCCGATGCAGCCCCGAGACGGAGCCGCCTGAACGTCTCCGAAGATCGTCCGTAGAGATCCAGAGCGTCGAGTTCACCGGATTCGATGGAAGAACCGGGGAGGATGTCGTGGAAATCGTTGAATAGATGATCGCGCCATGCATCGCGAATCTGATCAGCGGGATAGTCCTGTCCCTCCGTCCACCAGGTCGCAGCGCGCAACCCCTCTGTCTGCACCAGCTCTCCGAGGTTCCGCTGCATTCTCCGTTTCAGGCGTGACATAGAAGTGTAGCATCCGGTGAACACGCGTTGCAGGTCCCCCTCGACCACGGGAAGAGTTGGAATCAATCCGCGAATGGCCTCATAGTATCGCTCTGTGGAACTGTGAATGATCTCTACGCGGGTCTCCTGATTCATGAGGTTGTGGATCTGCTCGAGTTCCCGAGATGTAGCTCCACCTCCGTGATCACCGAGTCCCCAGAACACTGGTGTATCGCGGTTGAGTCTCAGGGCAATGTCGATTCCACCACGGATCCGCTCCACGGCTTTGTCGTGAAAGGTATTGTATGCTTCGAAAGGAATGCGGTATGCTACGACCTCGGACCCATCGATACCACGCCAGCGATAGAGATCCGAAGGGAGGAGAAGATCCTTCTGAGCGGGGCGCATATGAATGTACATGGCGTAGCCGGCCTTCGTCAGGATCTGTGGCAGGCCCCCGCTGTGGCCAAAAGAGTCAAAGTTGTATGCGACAGTCGGCCGTTCCCCAAAATGCTCAAGGAAGAACTGCCGACCTTCGGCGATGTGACGAATGATGGATTCCGTCCCGGGCATGTTCACATCGGGTTGCAGATCCCAACCTCCAGAAATGCACCAACGACCCTGACGGACAAGCTCCTGGATCCCCCTGAACAGAGCAGGGTCATACTCTTGTACCCAGCGATACAGGATCGCTTCATTGTGGTTGAACACAAACGTCGGGAACTCTCTCAGGAGACGGGCGGCAATGCCGAATGTCGTGATCGTTTCGGCAGCCCCCTCCTCCCACCGCCATTGCCAGACCGGGTCCAGATGAGCGTTGCAGATTAGATGAATGACAGGTTTACTCATATGCGATGCGGCGTTTGTCCGAGAGTGTGCGAGAAGTCTGGCTAGCGCTCTTCCGGTGACGGAAGATACTTATACCAGGTGAAATACAGAACAACCAGTGTACACGCACAGAGAGCCAACCAGAGAGACATGTTGGTCCAGTCTTTCAGGAACATATATAGCGGGATGATTCCAAGGCAAAGCTGGAAGAAAGAAGCGACGACTGCATTGACGACAT
>JAPLFP010000246.1 GCA_026390585.1 Ignavibacteriales bacterium
GAAATCCTTTCGCCTCCTCTGCCGCCCGTTTCATCAACGCTTTGCCGAAGCCCTTTGTCTGAAATTGTGGTAGAACGTACAACGAGGAAACATAATATCGGTTCTCTTCAGGATCCCGCGCAGTCCTCATGAATCCGATCACTTTTCCGTCGACTTCGACGACAAACCCATCGGCCATCGGATTATGAAAGAGCGATCGCAGAGAATCCATATCATAATGTTCTGCGAAGTATGCTCGTAGATCATCCTCGGGAATGAAATGAGAATACGAATCAAGCCACGTTTTCCAGAGTACATCCTGAATAGTGCTCAAGTCATCGAGCGTCCAGCGGCGAACGGTGTGTGCCATACTATGCTCCTTGCCGATTCATTTGTTGGCGTGCCAGCATTTCTATTGTACGAATCTTGTCCTTGTAGACATCGTTTCGGTTTGCCTTCTCTATAGAGAGGGCCGCATCCGTGTTCCCCTCCCAGCGACGGCACAGGTAGAGAGGTTCAAAGATCCTTCCAATCTGATAGTGGCGGGAGAGCTGAATTGCGACGGCATAGTCCTCGCCGTAGCTCGTGTTCGGCAGCAGGACTTGCCGTAACAGGGCTGTATTGAACGCTCGAGGAGCTCCAAGTCCGTTGATCCTCAATGCATTGTTTCGTCCATTTTCAGGAGTCCATTCACGATGATCGATCAACCCCGGCGGCAGTTCTTCCAGCGTCATATTCACGAGCTTGTACGATCCGATGACCATGGCGTACTCACCGCTCCGGAAAACGTCGACGATTTTCTTAATGGTGTCCGTCCCGCTGTAAATGTCGTCCGAATCAAGCTGAATTGCATAGCGGCCGCAATACTCAGAAAGGACCGCTTCATTCCAGCAGCCTCCGATGCCAAGATCGTAGCGGGAAGGGATGATATGTTTCAGCGACGGGTATTGGGCGGCAAGTTCCTTCAGAACTTTCGTGGTTCCGTCGGTGGAATGATTGTCGACAACGATCAGGTTGAAGGGGCTGTCGAATTTCTGTTTCAGGACGCTCCTGACAGCATCGGCGATCGTGTGCTCCCGATTTCTCACTGGAATAACGACGCTGGCCTCAACCGGGAATGTTCCGTCCGATTTCGGAATGGAGTTGAACCGTGGAGCAAGAAACGCGCCCACATTCTTGAGATGCTGCGTTGCCACAGCCTCCATTTCTTTCTGCACAAGCTGGTTCCGGGGATCGACATAGTCGAAGAGCTTCTCACCCGTCAGACGCAGATCGGATTCTACTTTTGTATAGAGATACTCCTGGATATGGAACAAAGGATGATCGACAGAAACCTTCAACCTCAGATCGTACAATCCGGCGCCCTCCACATGCGCGACAGCGCCATGACGGGAGAGTGCATCTCTCACGGCAGACATTGAAAAGAGAAGGAGTGCTCCGAAATCGAAATTGTCCCGGATGCTGCCGAATTGATAATTGATCACCGGATGATCCGACCGGATGCCTTTTTTTACTTCAACATAGTCAGCATAGCACATGCCGGCGGACGTTTGTTGCGCGATACTCGCAAATCGTTCGAGCGCAGCCTGACCGAGCTGAAACTCCTGCGACTGCGAGACGAACAGGAAATAGTCGGATCTCACTTTTCCGAGAATGTCATTGAGAGTCTGCCCAGAGGTAAGCGTGGAGGAAACGGCCGCTTCACACTTCCGATCGCCACCGAAATACTGCCCCCCGTGGATGACGAAGATCCTTTCCACCAGAGGTGATTCGATGAACTGCCGAAGTGTCGACAAAAAATGTGGATGCGTCGAGAAAGGAAGCGCAACGGAGATCAAACTCATGGCTGGTCCTGTGCCGAGCGTATAGAAAGAAGAACAGCGCCGTAGGTAGGCGGGGCTTCGGGTGCGATGACATTCACTTGAGGCATCGAAAACGTTATCTTCTGAGTCAGGATTTTCCTATACACGTTGTCATTGCTGATCAGGCTACCGATGAAAGCGACGGGGATTTTCGCTCTGGCGCCCTT
>JAPLFP010000099.1 GCA_026390585.1 Ignavibacteriales bacterium
ATATGCGCCGTCGTGGGAAGAAGATCGCAACAGAAGAGTATTGTCGTCTTGCCGTCAGAGATTTTCGGAAGTTGTTGTGCACTCGTGTGCCCATGAGTGACCAGCACTTCGATCCCAGGAAAAAGCTCGCCTTCGCCATCCACCAGTTCCAGGACGCCATGATTCATCAACGGGACGAAATCATCGCGCATGAAACTCCCTCGGTCCTTCTCCGTCGGTTGCCCGGAAAGCTCCCACTGTGTTTTCTGGACATAATACCTGGCCTTGGGAAATGTTGGGACTAGTTCGCCGTTCACGAGTCTCGTCGAACCACCAGCGTGATCAAAGTGAAGATGTGTCAGGATGACATGCGTGATATCCTCCGGACTGAGACCTGCTTTCTTCAGTGATGAGACAAGATCTCCCGAGCTGTTGTCGAGTTTGTAGATGTCCTTCAGCTTCTCGCTCCATTTGATCCCGTTGCCGTCATCGACGAGGATGTTCTTCCCGTTACCGCGGATAAGCCAACAACGGGCAGCCAGTGCGATGCGCTGCCGCTCATCGGGTGGGATCAGCTTACTCCAGAATACCCACGGCACTACACCAAACATTGCGCCACCGTCAAGCGAGAAGCGGCCTGTCTCTAGCGAAATCACCTCATACGCGCCAATTCTCATCAACTCTTTCCTTGATATTGCTCGGAGACCAAAATAAAGAAGGTCGGCTGCCACACGCCATCAGCACTTGGATGTGATGGTTGGACACCGACCTCTTTTTCTGAAACGTGAAAGCCTTACTTACGGAACCGAGATGTCGCTGGACTGAGTTCCGCGAACGCGCGATCCGGATGAAGCTGCTTCGCACGGGCATACAGAACATCCTCGGTCTCCGGTTTATTCGGATCAGGGACGCAGCAATCCACCGGGCATACCGCCGCACATTGTTCCTTCTCAAAATGACCAACACACTCTGTGCATTTGTCCGGTACGATGTAGTAGAAATCGTTCGAGATCGCATCATGCGTTGCGCCCTGGAACTCCCATTGCACTCCTCCCGCGTAGATAGCGGTGTTAGGGCATTCCGGCTCGCATGCTCCGCAATTGATACACTCTTCAGTGATGAACGTCGCCATTCAAATATCTCCTCTCGTTAAGAAATTGACAAAAAACCGCCAGCGACACGGTGACCTCGCTGGATTCGTGGTCTGACTGGTAGATCAAGACTATCGGTCCTGGTGTGCCTTTGTTCATCGATCAGGTCAATATGCTCTTTCATCGACGAGTGCAAAGGCTCAAGGAGCAGATCCCAGTACTCAGGTAAATAAGCTCTCATTTTTGTGCAGGCTTTCGACAGCTGGCTTCGGCAACCTTTGAGGTTTCCATTATCGAGATGATAGAAGCCTACAGCGGCGTGAATCAAGGCCTGCAGGAGAACACGGTCGGGTTCGCGATAACCCTCCCAGAAATCCTCAAGGATGTCGTGCGCCTCGAAGTATCTCCCCCCATTGAACTCCCGGATTCCCAGGTCCAATCGCTCATCCATTCCGTGCGAGTATAGCAAGAAGAGGGATAAAAAACAAGCCATTTGGCTGATATTTTATCGCTTTCGTGGTCCGTGAGTCGCATCCGTATCACAAAAAAGAACTCCCATTTGCATAAATAAACAGGAGGAATCTGAATTCGAGAACTCGGTTCGCGAAGATCAAAAAAGAAGGCACGGTCCGAACCGAAACCGTGCCGATGTCAATGATGAAACACGAGACTACAGATATTTGTGCTCGAGGATATTCCCATACTTGTCGTAAACATACAGGAGAGGCACTCCCATCGGGATGTTCAACTCAATAACCTGCTCTCTCGTAAGGTTGTCCAGTTTCATGACAATCGAACGCAGACTATTCCCATGTGCAGCGATCAACACGTTCTTGCCTGCCTTAATGTCAGGAAGGATCTTCGACTCAAAATATGGCAGAGTACGTGCAGCCGTGTCCTTGAGACTTTCGCTGATCCCCATCGGATTCAGTTCTGTCACTTCCTTTGGCGGCGGGATGTCATAGCTTCTGCGCCACAGCTTCACTTGTTCGTCACCATATTTCTTCGCCGTTTCAGCTTTGTTCAATCCCTGCAATGCTCCGTAGTGACGCTCGTTCAGTGCCTTGTCATATTCTATAGGAATGTCTTGCTGGCCGGTGATCTTGAGAACGATGTTCAGCGTGTCAATCGCTCTCTTCAAAACAGATGTGTAAGCTTTGTCGAACTTGTACGCCTTCAGCTTTTCCCCTGCCTCGTGAGCTTCCTGTACGCCCTTCGATGAGAGTTCAACATCGGTCCAACCCGTGAAGCGGTTTTCCAGATTCCATTGCGATTCGCCGTGGCGAAGTAACATGAGATTTGGCATGGTCGTATCTTTGATTATGAATAGTTGTCGGTGAGTTGATGATGATACAGTCTTTCGGTTTCAATTGATCGTGAAATACCGCGCCCCCTGATGATGGACGACGATAGCGGAGGTTGATTGCTCAGGTTCCATCTGGAATTCTTCTGTCAGGAAAACGCCGATTCTCTCGGGCTTGAGCATGTCGAACAGCTTCACTTGATCCTCAAGTCGAGGACAGGCAGGATAGCCGAAGCTATACCTTGCACCCTGGTACCCCTGACTGAACAACCTCTTGACGTCCTGAGCGTCCTTATCGGCAATACCCAATTCCTGTCGAATGTGCTTGTGCCATAATTCGGCGAGCGCCTCGGCTGTCTCCACACCCAATCCGTGAAAGTAGAGGTAATCCTTGTACTTGTTCGCGGCATAAAGCTTCCGGGCATATTCCGACGCCCTCTCTCCTACGGTCACGACGTGGCATGAGAGGACATCGACGATGCCGGACTGCACCGGAGCAAAGAAGTCCGCGATGCAGAGCCTTCTGTCCTTCGTTTGCCTCGGAAACGAGAATCGCTGCCATTCCATGAGGTCTTTCGGCTCGACTTCGTTAGCATTGACCGGTGGATGATATACGATCACATCATTCCCATCGGACTGACACGGGAAATACCCGTACGCAGCGCTCGGCACGAGGAGGTTTTCCTCCTTCACTTTCTCCTTTAGCTCCAGAAATTCTGGATAGACCTGATCCTCGAGAACCTTCCGATATTCCTCCTCACTCATGGTCCCTCGGACTACGCGCCACTGTCCCCGAATGAGGGCAACTTCGTTGATGTACTCAAAAACCTCTTCAAGCGGAATATCCTGTACGACGCGCGATCCCCAGAACGGAGGCCGGGGAATTCGCTCGGCTGGCCCCACCTTCGACTTACCCATGAGGATATCGGCTTCCGCTCGGGACTCCGCTCCTTCCCGCTCCAGCGCAAGGGCGATTTTCGCCTCTGAACCCGTCAATGCTTCCGTATCCACGACGACATTCTTTTTCTGGGAATGCGCTGGTTCCGCGATCACGCCGGCGAGAGCTTCCATGAACCGCAGCCCATCGAATGCGTCATTGGCATAATAGACCTTTCCGTTGTAGATGGGACGGAGGTCGTTTTCGACATACCTCTTCGTCAATGCCGCGCCTCCCAAGATCACCGGGATCCTCAGGTGACGCTCGTTCATCACCTCGAGATTCTCCTTCATCACCAGCGTGGACTTCACTAGCAATCCGCTCATGCCAATGGCATCTGCTTTGTGCTCAACAGCGGCGTGAAGGATAGTCTCAATGGGACACCGGATGCCGAGGTTGACGACTTTGTATCCGTTGTTCGTGAGGATGATGTCGACGAGGTTCTTGCCAATATCGTGAACATCGCCTTTGACGGTCGCAATGACCAGCGTTCCTTTTTGAGAGCCCTCCTTCTTTTCCATGAAAGGCTCAAGCATCGAGACTGCAGACTTCATGACTTCCGCAGATTGCAGAACAAACGGCAGCTGCATCTGGCCGGAGCCAAACAACTCGCCAACGACTTTCATTCCGTCCAGGAGAATAGTGTTGATGATATGGAGCGCGCTGAACTTCTTCAGTCCTTCCTGCAAATCCGCTTGAAGCCCCACCTTGTTACCGTCAACTATGCGGTTCTTGAGCCGTACTTCGATCGCTGCGTCCGCATCAGAGGACTTGATCTTCACTTCAGACTTCTGTCCCGCAAAATGGGCTAACAATTCAGTCAGTGGATCGTACACGCATTTTCGTTCGGCGTCAAGCCCTTCGAATCGTCGCTCGTCAAAAATGAGCTGGCGACACAGCTCACGGGCGTGCTCGTCAATCTTGAAGAGCGGCATGATTTTCGACGCGTGGACGATGGCCATATCGAGTCCCGTCTCTACCGCGTGATGCAGAAATACACTGTTCAGAGCATGCCTGAGGCGAGTGTCGAGGCCAAATGATACGTTGCTTACACCAAGACTTGTGTGAACTCCGGGTAATTCTTTCTTGACGCGCCGAATTGCCTCCAGCGTCTCCATCGCGGATTTCCGGAACTCCTCTTCTCCAGATCCGAGCGTAAACGTCAGCATATCGAAAATCAGATCGTGTGGCTTGAGACCGTATTTTCGGACAGCCAGATCGTAGATTTTATGAGCGACCGCGAGTTTCTCGGAGACGGTTTTCGCCATTCCCTTTTCGTCAATGGTCAAAGCAATGACAGCAGCGCCATATCGTCTACAGAGATCGACAACTCTCGCGAGGCGCTCCTCTCCATCTTCGAGGTTAATGGAGTTCACAACCGCTTTGCCGGCAATCCGCTGCAGAGCCTCTTCGATTACAGGGGCCTCGGTTGTATCGAGCACGAGTGGAATGGATATTTGGGTGTTGAAGCGCGTCACCAGTTCGTTCATGTCCGCAACTTCGGCGCGCCCGGCGTATGCGACACAGACATCGAGCATATGAGCCTGCTCACGCACCTGATCGCGGCCCATCGCAACCATGCCTTCCCAGTCTTCTTTCAATAGAAGTTCACGGAAGAGCTTGCTTCCGTTGGCGTTTGTTCGTTCACCAATCAGAATTGGAGGTGGAACCGTCTGGAACGGTACCGCCTGATACAGGCTCGATGCACCGGGAACAAAATCGAACGAACGGGGCGAGGGCGCAAGATTTCCGACAGCAGAGACCAGATGTCGAATGTGTTCCTTCGTCGTTCCGCAGCATCCTCCGACGATCTGCACACCGAAGTCCTTGACGAAGTGGGAAAGATATTGGACAAGTTCGTGCGGCGACAAGTGGTAATGAGCTTTTCCCCCGATGTTCTCGGGTAAACCGGCATTCGGCATGACGATGATCGGTTTCGGAGAGCTGGTCGAGAGAACGCGCACGTGATCTGACATTTCTTTCGGACCTGTCGCGCAATTCATGCCGATAACATCAACATCAAAAGGCTCGATGACAGCCAGTGCAGCCGAGATCTCCGTTCCGAGGAGCATTGTGCCCACGGCCTCGATCGTTACAGAGACAATGACGGGAACGCGCCTGTGGGCTTCACGGAAGTAGTCGAAAATCCCATAGAGTGCTGCTTTGATCTGAAGAAGATCCTGGCAGGTTTCCAAGCTAAGGAGATCGACGCCCCCCTCCACTAATCCCTGAGCCTGCGCCCGATAGGACTGAGCCATCTCTTTGAATGAGATATGGCCCAAGGACGGGAGCTTTGTCGTGGGTCCCATCGAGCCCGAAACAAAACGGGGATGCCCTCTCAGTGAAAAATCACCTGCCACCCTCTTGGCAATTTGGGCGGCCTTCAGATTCAGATCGTAGGACTGTTTCGCGAGATCATACTCGGCGAGGACAATCGATGTTCCACCGAAGGAATTTGTTTCTATGACGTCACATCCAGCGTCGAGATAGTCCTGATGGACATTTTCAACAGCGGACGGCTTCGTGATGACAAGGTACTCGTTGCAGCCGTTGTATCGTTCGCCGCCAAAATCGTCAGCCGTCAGATTCTGCCCCTGCAAATGCGTGCCGGTCGCGCCATCGAAGACGACGATCTTTTCACTCAATATGTCCAAGAAACTCTTCATCGCACCCTATTAGTCACTCAGTTGTTGACAGAACCTCATGCGAAGTTCCACTGCTCGCAATGACCTGGAGCAGCATGTCATTGCGGGCGTTGTGTGCGAAGCGACTCTTCTTGTCATCCCCTCACGTTTTTGGAGGGGATCCAGAATATGAATTGCATCGGCCAAGGGCAAATGTGAAACTCAGTTCTGGATTCCCGCTTTCGCGGGAATGACATGGTTTGTTTTTCACTGCTAGGTCGCTCCGCTCCTCGAAATGACTTTGTGTGTGCCGTTTCTTTGCGGCTTTGCGCCTCTGCGTGACATTTTCTAAGATGGTTTCCAATCACGAAGGGATCAAAACAATTTTTCCGAAGTGTTTGCCTTCTTCGACGATTTGATGAGCCTGTCGGACCTCCGTGAGGGGCAGCACCCGGTCAATGACAGGTTTGAGCTTCCCCTGACCGATGAGATTCATGATCGTAATGAGATCTCCCTTTCGTCCCATTGTCGATCCGAGGATCTGCAGCTGCTTGTAGAAGACGTACCGGAGGTCGGTCTTTGCCTCATACCCCGACGTAGCACCGCAGGTGACCAAGCGGCCCCCTTTTGCCAGCATCTTGATGTTTTCTTCCCAGATACTTGCGCCAACGTGATCGAAAACCACGTCAACTCCTTTTTTGTCAGTGAACTTCCGGACCCTCTCGGACACACTTTCGGTTTTGTAGTTGATGACTTCATCTGCCCCGATCTCCCGCGCCCTGGCTGCCTTCTCCTCCGAGCTTGTCGTGACCAGAACTCTCGCTCCCAGCATCTTAGCGATCTGAATCCCCGCGGAACCGACGCCGCTGCTCGCTCCGACGACAAGAACATCTTCAGTCTGTTTCACTTGCGCTTTGTCGACCAGCATCTGCCATGCGGTGAGGAACACGAGCGCGGATGCAGCAGCCGTCTCAAAAGCCACGTTTTCGGGAAGCCTCTGAATGTTCCGCGCTGGCACTGCAATGTACTCTGCATCTGCTCCATCGCGGTGTTCGCCGATCAACCTGTATTCTCTGCAAAGATTGTCGTTGCCGTCCAGGCAATGTTTACAGTGGCCACACGATATCCCCTGTGCCACCACAACCCGGTCTCCGGCCTTTACATGATGGACACTGCCACCCACCTCTGCCACAACACCGGCTGCGTCCACCCCCGGGATAAGAGGCAACGGAAACTTGACACCGGGCAACCCCTGACGAACCCAGAGATCAAGGTGATTGATGGAGGTCGCCTTCACGTTGACCAGGACATCGGTCGGACCGATTGTTGGTGTGGGAATTTCATCCTGCACCAACTTGTCGATGCCGCCATGCTCGTAAATCCGCACACATTTCATTAGGAGTTCCCGGAAAAATCGCTTCTGACACACAAAAGTATCCAAAAATCGGCCTAGATACAAGGTGGATGCATCCTACGACACTCGCCGGAGAGACCCGCAATCTAAGGAGTACGAATGAGGATGGAATACTCTAGAGTGGCCCGACGTCGGGATTGCTCAGGCCATCGGGGGACGCAGAACGCAAGAATACTGCCGACTCAGTCGGCCAACGAGGCGGGCAAGACTACTGAACCAAAGGCTTCTCCTTGATTTCGATAGTAGTCAACTTCAGGTCATCGCACAGAAGGTACGATCCGGGATGTGCTTTCTCATTCGCTTTGTCTGGAAGGATTGTAATTCGCACTTGCAGCAATGATGCACCTGCGGGGGCCTTGATTTCTTTGGTGAATGGGACAAACTTTCCCTTTGAGTCATCCAAATATTCTTCGTGGATCCTTCCCAAAGCATTGAAGAGCAAAAAAGCCTTTAATCTGCAGGTCTTTGCCTGCTGTTTCAATGTTCTTCTGACACACGTAACCTGCTATCACTGACCCAAAGAAGTCTTTCACTTCAATCTTGATCGCCCGCATCCCGGAGTTGCTGATCCTGGACGCAGAAACTACAGTCAATGTACCCGGGATATTGTTTGCATCCCAATTGTCCGGATTGTCCCCCGTGAACTTTTCAAAGTTCCCATTTTTCAGGAGGTTTTCCGACTCCTTCTGGGCAATAATGGTTTGGGGAAGGAAGAGCACAAAAAGAAGAAAACAGAGATTCGTCAGCGTCTTCATAATTTCCTCCGTTCGACTCACGAATGAACGATGCCTAGAACACAAAACCCCAACCTTGCAGCTTATGGGTCGGGGTTGTTGAAAAACTCTTTGCCGGCTACAAGGACCACTACGCCGGGTGGAGTATTTGTCATCGGAGATGACATCTTTTTCCTCAGCCATTAAAAGGGTCCAACCTCAAGAAACAGAGGTTGCACGTGTTCTAGTTCGTTGGAAGCAATTCAGGGATCGCTGCCGTGACGAAGCTTAAGGAATATATCTCAAGACCAGGGGAGTTCGTCTTCAGAGAAAGCGCATGCTGTCCAAATTCCGCATTGCAGATGATATTGAAGAGCCGAGGACTGTCAACCAAAATGTAGCTTCGTCCGTCATCATCAAATCTGATGTCGACCCCCGCATTCTGTTTCGTCAGCGGCTTGCTGTCCTGCAGCGCAAACACCATGCTCGGCGTGTGCCCATCGAGACCCATCACCGAGTTCACTTCCACAGCTTCGTACATCAGGGTCGCATAGCCTTCCTCGCCGTTCTCTCCATCGAAACGCACTCCCTCCCTTTCGTTGTACCATTTTCCCTTGAGATACATACGACCATCGAGATGGAATCCTTCGTCGTCATACAACATGGTCGATTCAGGAGAGTAACCCTCTGCATTTCCTAATGTCCCCCTCAAATATCCAAGCTGTATTTCAGCCGTGGGTCGAAAGCAGACTGCTCCCGGGTAGTCTGACACCCGAATCGGCAACAGAAGATCAGGCAACAATCCATGATAGCCGACCTCGACCAATAGAGATTGAATAGCCCGTTCGAATTGGTCGTACGCCCCTTCGCCCTGATGTGAGTAACGCAGGAATCCGTCTCGATCAACGAGGAACCTCGTCGGCCATATGCGATTGGAGTAAGCAGTCCAAATGACCGCGTCGTTGTCCGTCACCACCGGATAGTCAATTTCGAGCCTACGAAGAGCAGACTCGACATTTTCGGGATCTCTGCCAAACTTGAACTGAGGAGTGTGTACGCCGATAACCAGGAGGTCAAATTCCTGATATTTGGAGCGCCACTCCTTGACATATGGCTGCGTTCTGAGGCAATTCACACTGGAATAATCCCAGAATTCCAGCAATGCCACTTTCCCTCTAAGCTCTCTCAGAGTGATTGGCTCTGAGTTGAACCAGAAGTCGCCGAAGAGCTCAGCCGCTCGAATATTTCCTCTTTCAAAGCTTATCATGTGGCGGCAATATATTCAATTCGGTCTCCACTATCAAACAAGATGATTTTGATATTTCGCGCTCGGCTCCGGATGCAAGGTCCCAACAAAGTGAATGACCTGACAGACTTCAGAATTCAGAAGATCTGGCAGGTCAATAGGACAACGTGACCGAAAAAGTGAAAAAAGGAAGGAAATGGTCTACTTCATCGCGACCTGATACTCGGTGTAATACGCCATAATTGACTCAACATAGAGTTGGGTCTGGTTCCAGTCAGTGAAGTACCCAGCTCTGGGCCTACCCGACGGCCAAATGTTCCTGTGGAGGTTTTGGTAGCGTTTGGTAAGGAGTGGCAGTACCGATTTCACGGATTGCCAATTCTGAGGGTTGTAGCCCAGATACTGGGCGACATCTTGTGCATCAAGGACACGGTTCAGACCGGCATTGTATGCTGCGAGAGCTAGCCTGATATGGTTCTCTTCATCCAACCCGCTAATTGCCCGGTACAGTTGCTGTAGGTGGAAAATGCCAGCCTTGATGTTGTTGGATGGGCTTTCGGTCTCCTCGACCCCCAGCTTGCCAGCCAGTTCGACCTGGGTAGCAGGCATGATTTGCATCAGTCCATAGGCCCCTCTATGGCTGACCGCATCTGCAGCGAACCTCGATTCGTGCTTCATAACAGCCATCACAAGTCGCCAGTCAAGATCGTATTTGTACGAGTATTTCCTGACCGTCTCACCATAGCGTTGCAAGGACCATTCAGTTCTATGGTCCAGACCTGCAGATGGTTGGTCGGATTTCGAACGGGAGAGGAATGTTTCATGGTCGTCGGCCCTTCCTGCCAAAGATGATTCAGGCCTGAAGCAACCGACTTGCGAAAAGGAGACAAAAAGCAGAACAAAAAACAGTAGAAATACCCTGCTATTATTGGTTGAAAATGAGATCAAACTTCCCCCATTGAATGTGGCTGTTTCTCAATTCCTACGATTGCCATCCTCGTCCCCACGAGGTTGGCGATCGGTTGTACTCCCCTTGACAACCATTTTGATATCAACAGGTTCGAAATCTGAATGAGTCTCTTTTCTCAGTCCCGAACCATAGAGCGCCATATTCAAAATGTTTACCTGCTTAATGTACTTCCTTCCATTGTCAAAATCAAGTGCTAGCATTCCAAAAAGCAGAAAACCCCGAAATTCATTGAATTTCGGGGAATCTGAGAATGAGCGGTTGACGGCTCAACCTACCTCACCAAGTGAAACTTGACTTGCCGCTCCAGAATCCATCGGACGGAGCCATCCGGTCCTATGTCTACATCTTCCTCCTGTGGAGATTTTACTACCTGGTCTCCCCATTCTGGGACCTTTGTTCCAGCCTGCAACTCGACCGAATACCAGGTGCTGGGTATCAAGGGAACATCACCTCTTCCAGGCACACCCATTTGTCGATCCCACAGGCCGATGATTGCTCCGGCGCCGTGTCCGTGCTCCCCAATGGGATGGGAATATACGGAACCATCGATTCCCTCTTTTTTCATCTGCTCCAACGCCAACGCAAGAACCTGGTTGCCAGTTCTTCCGGGTTTTATCGCATCGATGACAATGTCCTGCAGCCTGTTGCTGCTTGCCAAAACTGCTTGAATGCCTGCCGGAACGTCAGTCTCTCCCTCCCTCAGGACATATCCCATGTGCTGAGTATCGGTGTTGAGCCTCATCCCGGTGACTCCAAAATCGCAATGTAGCACATCCCCCTTCTGGATGACCGGATCCGGATCGTTGGCGAGGCCGGCCCCCCGCCTTTGGATATCGACCGTGGGTTGAAACCAAGTTGCCAAGCCAAGTTCCTGGACCTTCTGCCTCATCCACCAAACGACATCTTGCGTGGTTGTCTTCCCGGGCGTAATGACATTGTTGGAAAACGCCTGTTCGATGATGGCATGTGAGGTTTGCATCATATTCTTGTACAGCGGGAGCATTTCTGGTACCCGAATTGCGA
>JAPLFP010000196.1 GCA_026390585.1 Ignavibacteriales bacterium
CCGTTCTTGCAAACGAAACCATCTCTGAACATGCAGCGAATAGTCCGCAAGTGACCGGGGCGCGAAAGCCGGTGATTCTCGGAAAAATCTGTCTCTAGCCTGTTGTCAGCGGGATTTTCCTCAGCGTTTTCTGTGTTATAAGGATATGCAAAGAGAAAAACTCGTCGTTTTGTTCACCGTATTTGTCGATGTCATTGGTTTTGGGATTGTCATCCCCATACTCCCGTTCTATGTAGGGTCGTTCGGGGCATCACCGTTTGTGATTACGCTTCTGTTTGCTTCATTTGCCTTTTTCGCATTTCTCAGCAGTCCTTTTCTTGGAGCGCTCTCTGACAAGATCGGGCGTCGACCCGTTCTCATTGCTAGTATTACCAGCACAGCGATCGGATGGTTTGTCTTTGCCAGCGCTACAAGCATCCCGCTTCTATTTCTTGGGAGGATCATCGACGGCGCGGCCGCCGGCAACTTCACCGTTGCTCAAGGTTGTCTCATTGACCTCGCGCGTGACGACAAGGAGCGCTCCGCAAACCTCGGCCTGATTGGAGCCGCTTTCGGAGTAGGCTTCATGATCGGACCATTCCTGGGCGGTTTGCTCAGCACGGTCTCCCATTCGTTTCCATTTTGGTGCGCAGGTGGCCTCGCGGCCCTCAACACAACGCTGGCGTATTTCTTTCTCCCGGAAACACATCGCCGCCGCGACCCTCATGCCAGGATATCGTTCAATCCTCTCGCTCCTCTGGCACGAGCTGCTGCCAACAAGAAGCTCCGACCATATTTTTCGAGCTGGTTGTTCTTCGCTGTCTCGATCTCCGCTGCACAATCAATCTTCGCCCTGTACGGCAAGCATGCGTACAATTTCGATGCATTCAGCACGGGGCTGATCTTCACCTCAACGGGCGTTCTCGCTGCCCTTAATCAGACACTCCTCCTGCGGCGTGTCTGGTTAAAGTACTTCAGCGAAGCTCGTCTGGAAATCGTCATGACCCTGATGCTAGGGGTGAGTTACGTCTTCTTCGGTTCGGACATTCTTCCGTTGTTCTATCTCGCTCTCCCGCTCTTTGCGACAGCTCAATCAGTACAACGCGTCGTCATCACGAGCGAAGTGACGGGACACGTCAACCCCCTGATGAAGGGTGAGGCCCTTGGAATCCTCACTTCATTAATGGCCGCCTCCATGGTTATTGGTCCAATTATCGGTGGGGCGCTCTTCGAAATCCACGACGGCTACCCGTATTTCTTTGGCGGCGTCCTCATGCTCATTTCTCTCTTTGTTACCCTTCAGTTCAGAAGATCCCATGAAGATCATCTCCAGCCGGCTGTTGTTCCCGTAAAACAATCAGATAGTCCGTTAATGTGAAGACGTAGACGGCAGGCCACGGGCAGTTTCTCTACCTTAAACACCTGCAGGGCCTTCCGAGGAAATGGAATCTTCCTGTGTCATCCATTGTTCGTGTATACTATTGACGGCATAAAAGCGGCAATTTTTTGTGTTCTTCGCTTTGCGATGGCTTCTTCGTCACACCGAACCAGGAAAGGCCCAAACGATGGATATCCTCCTCTTGCTTCCTGCAATCATCCACGTGTACATCTTTTCCCTTGAGAGTTTGCTCTGGGACCATCCATCTACCAGACGAGTGTTTGGACTCTCTTCGGAAGACGCGAAGGTGACAAAGCTTTTCGCGTTGAACCAGGGGTTTTACAATCTCCTGTTGGCGATCGCGATCATTTTGGGATGGTTCCTACGAAACGGGGTTCTGGCGATGAATGATGGTGTCTTGGCTGGCAATGTTCTGATCCTCTACGGGTTGGTGTCGATTTGCATCGTTGGGATCGTGCTCTTTGTTTCCGCCCGGAGACTGTGGCAATCTGCACTGGTGCAAATCGTACCTGCCTTCATCGGCTTCATCATTATGGCGAACTAGTGTCTACGAACAGTCGCGGAGGACAGATTTTACGACTGTCGACAGGGACAATGCATATCCTTTTGGACGAATGGAGTTTGATATGTATAATAGAGAAGGGAAGAACACCCACTTGGCAGAAGTACCGTATCTTATAGTATTTGTTCTTGTTGCAGGAAGATTTCGGAGAGCCAGACTTGTCATTGTTCCGAAGGAGACTTTGTCACTCTCGAGGTGAGCCAATCCCTCATCCGATCTGCCACGAGCAGCCGCCTGAGCGGCAGCGCACAATGAATCCGAAAACTGCTCATCAATCATTCATGCGCTCAGGATTTACCCTCTTGACTTTGGGACTTATGTTGATGACAGGGGTTCAGGGCCAGACCTCTCTCACCAGCGCGGTATCGCCCTCTTTTGTAGCGGGATTTCGTGCTTCCCGAATTCTCAACAACTATCCCAACAGGCAATTTCCCTCACCCGAATACTGGATTTCCGCAGGTCAACGAATGGCGCAGAAGTTCTCAGGCGCATCACCTGCGGGGATATGGATTGTCAGTCTTTACCAAGACAACGGTGTGACACAGATGAACTTCCCTGGCAACGGTACCTCGTATCCCTACATCCAATTCATCAGCACAGACCAGAATGAAGTGTACCTCTCGCGATTCGATTCCGCCGGTGTCAACATCTGGTTACAAGTCGAACCAGGGGCTGCTTCCATGGATACACTGATCACTCTTGTTTTGGGCCGTTACAAACAACATCCATGTGTCAAGGGTTTCGGTGTGGACGTCGAATGGTTCTATGCGAACACAAGCTCTGGCGGGCGAAGAGTCACTGACGCCGAGGCGCTTGCATGGGAAGCAAGAGTAAAGTCTTTCGACCCGGCGTATTCGCTCTTTCTGAAGCATTATGCGACAAGCTGGATGCCTCCCACGTACCGCGGAAGTATCCTCTTCGTCGACGACAGTCAACAGTTTCCTTCCTTGAACTCCATGGTGAGTGAATTCAAAGCATGGGGAAGCAAATTCTCTCAGAATAATGTAGCGTTTCAGTTCGGCTATAAGATCGATACGACATGGTGGAAGCAGTACGCTGATCCGCCGCTGACGATCGGGAGCGCTCTCCGATCGGCTGTTCCGAATTGCACCGGGCTGTTTTGGGTTGATTTCACAATAACGACCGTGTTCCCACCGACGTCTGTCCAAGAAACTCCGTTTGACGGACCGCTTACGTTCGAACTTTCACAGAATTATCCAAACCCATTCAATCCGACGACAAGTTTCGAATTTCGAATTCCGGGTTTCCCCGCCAAAGGCGGATCCGCCTCCGGCGGCGAATTTGTCACACTAAAGATATATGATGTTCTCGGCAGAGAGATCGCCACACTTGTCAACGAGGCGCGTCCGGCCGGAGTGTACAACGTCCGTTGGGATGCTTCATCGTTCTCGAGTGGGGTGTATTTCTACCGGCTCCATGCCGGCGATTTTGTCGAGACGAAGACGATGGTTTTGATGAAATAAGGACATTTGTCCTCCCACTTTTTTGCATCTAGAGTTGAGGGGAACTACCTTCAACTCCAGAGCAAGAAGTAAAGTAAAGGAGGACAGATGGAAGCAAATGGACGGTGGCGGTCAGTTCATCGACAAGCGG
>JAPLFP010000055.1 GCA_026390585.1 Ignavibacteriales bacterium
ATGTATAATGTATAATGTATGATGTATGACATTGCGAGGTTACAAAAAGAAAAAACAATTGTCAAGGACATTTTGAGCAGCTTACGCAATGGCAACACCGTACGGATTGTCAGGCCGCCTTAGGCGTTGGTATTTCTGAGAACGGCTCCGAACGCCCCGCTGGAAGAAAATCCGCAAGTCCTTGAGACTTCAGGGGTTTGTGTGGAACCAGAGACCTTAGCCGACACGCTGCTCCACCCACGACGTCGACAGCGTGTCGCTGGAGATGTTCGTCCTCCTACTACCTCGCCCCCCTGTGCTTTGCTGACTCAGCTTTGTCAACACCCCCCAGACTGAGCAGCTAGAGACAAAAACAAAATCCCCTTAGTTAGAGGGGATTTTTCGTGTACTCAAATTGAAGTGGGGGGAGAACTGCCAGCCGGTGCGATGAGATTCGAACAAGCGTATTGAGCTTCAAAAGCACAGGGGAAGTGAACAAGACCTAATAGAATCAGCTCTCTTTGCAGCCTCAGTCTGAAACAACTGTTAGCAGTTGTTAGCAACCTGTCTTAAGAGGCTCGTCGAAGATTAAGGCAAGTGCATCGCCACCGCAATCGAATCAAGACGCCGACAAATGCAGTCTGTCTCCCAACCGAATGCATCATAGGTGCTGTTAAATCGGGGTAGCGCAGTCCTGCCACCCCGATTCCACCCTCCACCGCTCCAACAAATCGTCAACCCTCTATTTTTCGGCAAGATACCTTCTCCCAGAGTGCGAGCATCTGCCGAAACCTGTCCAGACTCAGTCACCCATGAAGTCACTTTTCTTCTCCGATTCCTTCCGCTTCCTCAAGTAATCGATCTGCTGCTCAACGAGGACCTTATGTTCCAGAAGTTCCACGACATTCAATAACGGCAACAGGGTCTCCAGGTAATCAATTCGGCTTTGAATTACGGGTACCCAACTGCCCGATGCCGACCACGAAGTCGGCTCGATCGGAATCTTCTTGAAATCTTCAATGTTCTTGTTGCGTTTTAAAAATTCTTCAAGGTACTTCCGACGTCGGTCCGGCTCGAATGACGTGAGCAGCCAAAACAGAAATTCCATGAGTTTGGACTCGATAGCTCGCTTCTCGATCAATTCCAAAATCACCTCATCTTGGCGCGCCCTGATCTCTACCGCTTCTTTTGTTGCTTCTTTAGTTGCGAAGAAACACTCCAGGTAACTCGAGCCAAAATACCCAGAATCCCCCACCTTTCTTTGGACGTGCTCAATAATGCTAGTCATCAGGTCTTTGTAGTCAACTTTCATCCACAAAAATGAATAGTCGTGCATGTCGTCGTACATGCTAAGCCAATGTTTTCTTGCATACATCCAATCGATGTATTCGATCATAAACCCGCGATCGACGCCGAGTATCATCGCGAGGATTGCTCTGTTGTAGTCCGCATGTTCATCGGCATTTAACACGGCATAATACAGTTTCTTTAGGAGGGTCAGATGTTGCGTGAAAAACGATCGTAAGCTCTTGCACACTTCTGTATATGGATTGAAAAGCATCGATAGCGATCGAGCGAACTCAGGTTTGCCGACCGCCTTCTCGAGAACAATTTCAACGACTTGAAGTACTAGCCCCGTTCTTATGGTCTCATATCTCAGCAGAAAATCCAAATGATGGGGCAGGTCGCTTTGGTCAGATTCACGATAGCATTCGAGTAGAATCGAAGCATACTTGTGATCGATTTGATCTTGTTCAAGTAACGAAAAGAACATGAACATCCATCTTCTCTTTGATCGAAAGGACCGGCTGTCGATGAATTCAAACGTGGCGGGGACCCCCTGGACATCGATCAAGCCCTTGATTATCGGCCAGGGTTCAAGAAGAATTTCATCATCGTACATCAGATAGTGATGCACCACAGCAGAAAACAGGTCTCCGTGATGCTCTGCAATTGCAATCATTGCAATAGCAAGTCCTTCCCGGAATTGCCATCTTTTGTGTTCGTTTCTCAGAACGGATAACGCAACCCTGCACTCATCGATGAATTCACAAAGGCCCTTTTTGTTCTTGTCTTTCAGATGTTCATGGATTTCAGCCTTTCTCTTACTCATGTATTGATCATATGACATATCCCGATATCGCTCATCGACAATGTCAGCCATCATAAAATCCGCGACCTGCAGCACATCGCTTTTGAAGGCACGCTTCAACCCTTCGTCCACAACCACCCCCGCTCGCGCCAAACAATCGAAGTATTCACCTGCAATCAGACTCTGATTTAAATCGTTTCGATCAAACCGCTCCTTTACAAATGGTATCAGTATTTCTGAATCGCTCTTGATTATCTCACTAGAAGAGACATGATACCCGGCGGTGCCGTACGTATGAATAACCTTTAGAACTGATTCTTTGTAGTCGCCCATGTCAAACAGAAGGATGAGGCCCCTAAGAATTGACCTCCTTACTTCAAAAAGCGACGGCATCGGCGGGAGCTCAAAATTGATCATGTTGAACTCCTGCCCCCCTTTGAATTCTGTCCGGTGAAATCGTGTTCGCAGAAAATGTTTTGCCACCAATAAGAACATTCTAATGGGCAAATTTGAATTCTCCCCTTTGCATCTCTCAAGCACCTTGTCTATTACCTTCTGCTGATAAACAAATCCTTCTGCGTACGAGCGATGTGTGAAACCAAATCGGTCAATGAGCACGTAGGCTACCTTCATTGAATCGCCTGGCCGCTTCACCAGATAATCGAGTAATAGCCCGAGGGCAATCTCGAACGATCTAATACTCATCTGGTTGAACAGACCTAGTATGCTCAAGATAGATGGAACCTCCGCGGGCGCTGATACGAGTTCGTCGACATCAAGACTCACAGCTGCATTTTCAACCTCGAGGTTCTGAATTTTGTCCCTCATAAACAGAAGCGTGTCTGTTTCTTTTAGAAAAAAGAACATGTTCATGAGGTGGAGCAGTTTTTGAAAATCGTCTTGCTGAATGGCCCTCTGCCACGCCTTGTCTACTGGAGGCCTCATTGCTTCAACGAGTGCATCCCCATAGAAAGCATCGACAACAGGGTTCAGGCTCTCGATCAAACGTTCACGAAGTTGAGGAAAGAAGAACTCCAACAAGGCAGCGAAATCGATGACCTTCTCTTTAAAGAAAGCCCTATAAAACAGATATGTCGAGAGAATTTGGTCCGAAACACGAACCACCTCATTCTCATAAAGATCGAAGATCTCAAGCTCATGCAGTCGCACAACAGCGTCGCGTATTGTCAACTCACCCATTCCAAACGCCTGCTCAATATCCTGCAACTTGTTCTTGTCACTTAAATCAATCACTCGGAAGAATGCTATGATCCCGGCAGTCTTCAGTAATGCAGGTTTCAAGAGATCGACCATGTCAGTTCGTAAACTGTTGTAGTATGCATCATATAGCGAGCTGACATCAGAAATACTCTCAAATGTTCCGCTTTGTTTTGCCAGAGTTGCCGCCATCATTGCCAATCGAGGATTTCCCTTTGAGATCCGCGCAATCCTCTCAAGAAAGAGATAGTTATCAATCCCAAACACATCACGAACGAGCCCGACGATTTCTTCATCTTTCCAATCATGCAGGACGATTTCTTTACTTATGCCAAAAGCTGCACTCGCCTCCTTCACTTTTGGCAAAGCATAGTCCCGCACGGTCGCGACAACCTTAATTCTTCGGTCGGGCTGATGATCTTGTAAAAGTTGAAGAATGTATTCAAATCGATTGACTCTATTTGCGTCATCTACAAATATCAAATAATCCCCCGGCTCAGCAAAATGAACTCGCAGGTCTTCAAAGAGATCGGGTCCGCGATTCGAAATGCAAGCCACCTTGTAATTAGGATGACTGTTCATGAATTGAGTGCAACATTCAAGTGCGATCCTCGATTTGCCAACTCCAGCCTTGCCTGACACGATGAGAAGATCGCTCTCTTCCAGATACTTCACACTCTCTCCAAGCTCAGCATCGCGAAAATGGAAAGTCGTATCTATCGGCGCAGCAAGCAGGTTGGCATTGTACCAAGTAACGAACTCCTCTTGTGTGACAATTTGACCCGTGTCAATTTCAATGCCTAAAAAATCCTTAGCAAGCCCCGGATACTTCTGATACAAATCAAACGACATCGGCCCCACGCCAAAAAGAGAAAGGTTCACTCCCTCACCCCGACACGCCTTTCCCAAGGATTCGACCTCCGGGAGTGTCAGCTCGGAGGCATAGCAAAAGACAATTTCCTCGATTTTCCCCACCGGAACGCCAGTCTTCGACTCATTGAAACACTTATCAAGGTCAGACTCCAGCTTTTCCAGCAGTCGATCCTTTTGGACGGTGTGCTCCGCAAATACATATTTGCCGTTGGCAAGTGGAATGAAGGTATCCGGAGTGCCTTGCCTTACTCGATCGGCTCCGACCACGGATCCCATGGGATTTATTCGCTCATAACCTTTTCTGCGCAAGTACGCATCGGCGAGCTTCTGAAAGGCAGCTCCATCCAGCTCTTTCAGTCGATTTTGAATCTGATTGAGTTTCGACATTTTCGCTTACCATTGAAGTTATCGATTGGGCTTGTTCCTCTGCTATGCTCGTATCACTCCGCGTAATTATTGAAGATTTTCAAGCGAATAGCAAACGACCTTGGCATTGTCTCGAATGCTCATTCGGAAGACCTCACCCCAGGTGGTTGCAGATCCCGCGGAATAGCTCCTCAATTTCCACTATTCAACAAGTACTTTTAATGATTTTGATCGCTTTTTTCACTCGAATGAATTCAAGGGAAATCCGAAGATAACCATTCCTAGTTTCTATCGTGCGATAGTAGTTGCTCTAGCATGCTACACAATCTGGAAGCTGCAACTAGCCGGTTCCACCCTCAGCTACTCTATTACTCAGCTCATGACTCATCCATTCTTTGCTCGTCCCATCTCACGCCTTTCGTTTCCACCTTCTGCACGCATTTGCCTCGACGCCGCTTTGAGCGCTTTTGCGGGCGTTGATTTTCAGGCAAAGATTGGCGTCTTTTGGCAGTAGTGCTGTCGGAATCGCCGGCGGCGCTCCCTTCCTTCACAATGCTGCTCAGATATGACCACCAGGCCCAAGACCACATATCCGACTAAGGCAAAAAAGCCCAAGAAGGTCAATGCCACCGTCAATGGCCAAACGGACCTCATCAACAAACTTTGGCAGGCTGCTGTAACCCTTCGCGGCTCTATCGAGCCAGCAGATTACAAGCGGTACGTTTTGCCAATCATTTTCTTGCGATTTCTGTCACTCCGATTTGAACGGCGGCGTGATGAATTGACAAAGTTGGTTCAAGACCCCAAGAGCGAGTACTACACAACAAATCGCAAATCCGCAGAAGCTACCCTGAAAGACCCTGATGAATACCGCTCAGCCGGCGCGTTCATTGTCCCCGAAAAAGCCCGATGGGATCATATCCGAATTAATGCGCAGGCTGACAACGTCAAGGTCGTCCTCGACGATGCACTGGAGCTGTTGGAGAATACATATCCTGAGAAACTGCGTGGTCTCCTACCCCGCATCTACGCCGGATCCAACCTTGAACGGGAAAGCGTCACCGGGCTGATCAATCTCTTCTCAAAGGACGTCTTCAAGCAGGACCTCAAGGGAGAGGATCTGATCGGCAGGGTCTACGAATATTTCATTGGGGAGTTTGCCAACTCGGAAGGGAAACGGGGCGGCGAGTACTTCACACCGTCAAGCATAGTTCGCATGCTCGTAGCCATGCTCGAACCTGAAGAAGGCTCTGTCTTTGACCCGTGTTGTGGCTCCGGCGGCATGTTCGTGCAATCCGATATCTTCACTAAGCACAGTCACCGGCTGTCGTTCTTCGGACAGGAATCCAAGGACTTCACCTACCGCCTCTGCCGGATGAACCTCTTCATTCACGGCATCGATGGGAACATTCAGCTTGGCAACTCCTACACCGATGACAAACATGCGACGGTGAAAGCAGATTACCTTCTGGCAAATCCGCCCTTCAACGATGGTTCGAAAAGCGAAACCGGCTGGGGTGCAGACCGGATTCCCGACAAGGATCCAAGGCTCCAAATTCGTAATGACCGGATGCCCCTGTCCCCGCGCAATGCGAACACAATGTGGATCATGCACTTCCTATACCACCTCGCTGAGGGAGGTGCGGCAGGATTCGTCATGGCGACGGGTGAGCTTTCCAATGGCGAAACCGCCCGCCTCGCCGTCCGAAAGACATTGGTGGAAAACGAATATGTTGATTGCATCGTCCAGCTCACGGGGCAACTCTTTGCCAACACTCAGATCCCCTGCGCTCTGTGGTTTCTTTCTAAGAACCGCACCGGCACACATCGCTGCCGTAAGCGGACCGGTGAGATTCTGTTCATCGACGGCCGTAAGTTAGCCTCTCTCATTCCCGGCTCACGGAAGCAGAAGTATCTTTCTGACCTAGAATTAGAAAAGATGGCTGTTGTATACCGGAAGTTTCGACGGGAAGGCCGACCTGAAGATGTACCCGGCTTCTGCAGGGTGGCGGCGCTCGACGAAATCCGCGAGCACAATTATGCTCTGACACCCGGTCGATATGTCGGGTCAGAGAATGGTGTTGAGGACGACGAGCCGTTCGAAGAGAGATTCCCGAAACTCATGCAACAATTGAAAGAGCAGTTTGTGGAAGGGTCAAAGCTAGAGAAAGAGATCACGAAACAATTGGAGCAATTCAACGAGTGACTACAACAGTTCACAGAGTCAGAGATCTCATCGACGCCAATCATTTGATGGCTTTCATCTCGACGATGCAGATCGGTTTCCAGAAGAAGACTTGCACAAAGTGGGTGATAAGATCAGCCGACCAGGCGACGTGGTGTTCACATCCAAAGGGACAGTCGGCAGGTTTGCGTTCGTCCGGCCAGAAACGCCAAGGTTTGTCTATTCCCCGCAGCTCTCATACTGGCGAAGTCTGAATCAGGATTTCATCGATTCACGCTTCCTTTACTATTGGTTGCAGTCCCGGGAGTTTCTTGAGCAAGCTGCTGGAGTGAAGGGCCAAACTGACATGGCAGACTACGTGAGTCTCAAAGATCAGAGATTCATGAAAATCACGCTGCCGCACGTTGATATACAACGTGCTATTGCTTGCATCCTCGGTGCATTGGACGACAAGATCGAGCTCAACCGAAGGATGAACATTACGCTTGAGGCCATGGCACAATCACTCTTCAAGTCGTGGTTCGTGGACTTTGATCCGGTGGTTGTCAAGATGGACGGGAAGAAGCCATACGGCATGAATGAAGCAACGGCAGCACTATTTCCCGACAAGCTGGTCGAGTCGCAGGTTGGGCTGATGCCGGAAGGGTGGGACCTAAGAAGACTTGACGAAGTCTGCAGTATCAATCCACAAACTATCAGCAATGGCTACGCATTGAATCACATTCAATATGTTGACATTTCATCTGTCACGCGTGGAATACTCACTCAAACAACGCCTTACTCATTGAAAGAAGCCCCTAGTCGAGCCCAGCGGTTGGTGTCTGATGGTGATACAATCTGGTCATGCGTTAGACCTAACCGTCAGTCTTATTTGTTTATTGACCACCCACCCGAGGATCTTGTCGTTTCGACTGGCTTCGCCGTCTTATCGCCCACAGATGTTCAACCAGTCTATCTATACACGTGGGTGACTACAGACGACTTCGTTGACTATTTGACAGCCAACGCTGAGGGGAGTGCCTACCCCGCTGTCCGTCCGGAAGCCTTTGCGAAAGCTCTTGTCCTCGTCCCTACGAAGCAAATCCTCAATCACTTTGAAGTACAAATCAACCCAATGCGGAGGCTGATCGCTCAGAACAACAGGGAAACTGTTGCCCTCCAATCAGTACGTGGCACGCTTCTCCCGAAGCTCTTGTCCGGCGAGGTGAGTGTGAAGGAGGTGTAACATATCTTAGTGGAGAGCGAGCTGCCTTGTCGGCAAGTTCGCTGGCCATCCCCTCCATTCCAAAGAAAGGGTAAGGGATGAACATCTTTCTGAGCTACAGTGTCAACGATATTGACCTGGTCCGTCAGATTGCTGATTGCATTCATCGCCATGGCCAAGTATACTACTGGGATAAAAGCAAAATTCCAGGCCAAGAATCTTGGCCATCTATCTTTGAATGGATTGACGCGTCTGATCTTGTCATCGCAATTATCACAGGCAACACTGTAAGTCGCGCGATGGCTGTTGGACAAGAGATCGGGCATGCAAGAGCCAAGGGGAAAGCGATAATCCCGATTGTTACCCCTGAGGTACCTGCAACTGAACTCGGCTTTTTGAGTGGAATAGTCTACCAACGTCTCGATAGGAACAACCCGAAAGAGGCTATCGCGGCAATTGAGAAGATTGTCCTCGACATGAAGCGTCGGAAAGAGGAGAATGTTCAGGCATTCTTTGTCATTGGCGGGCTGGTTGCGTTGATCCTGCTGGCTTCACACGAATGAAGCAATGTAGCAAAGCCCAAGACAAAGAAACATCATTTCTCTAAACAAGCAGAAAGCAGACCTTGAGTCATGCCCCACCGTGGCACTGAAACCGAGTTTGAGCTAACCACGATCGAGCGTATTGAACGCCTCGGGTACGGCTACATTCACGGAGAGGAGTTGGACCGCCCCCATGAGGAGGTCGTGCTGCGAGACGTGCTGAGAAGGGTGTTGGTAAAGGGCTATCCCGACCTGCCTCCCCGCTCCATCGATGAAGCCGTAGCCCGCTTTGCACGCCCTGAAGGAGTGGACACGCTACGCCGCAACATGTCGTTCCACAATGACCTCACTCGTGGCATCGAGGTTAAGGTTGAACATCCGAACGGCAAAGTTGAGCACCGCCACTTGTACGCAATCGACTGGGACACACCTACGAACAATGAGTTCCTTGTTGTCAACCAGTTTCCCATCCACGGCAAGAATGATCGCCGTCCAGACATTCTCATCTTTATCAACGGCCTTCCTCTGGTTCTCTTCGAGCTTAAGAATCCATACGACAAACACCCGACAGTCGATCACGCACTCAACCAGATAGCACACTACAGGAACGACATCGCACAACTGTTTGACTTCAACGCCGTCACCGTCGTCTCGGATGGGGTCACCACACTGCACGGGGCGTGGACTTCAACGTCGGAGTGGTTCGCACCGTGGAAATCCATCGATGGTTTCAACACCGAGGCAAATTCCACAGGCAGCATGAAAATGCTGGTCGAGGGTATGTTGCCAAAAGACCGCCTTTTGTCCTACATCAGAGATTTTCTTGTGTTTGAGGTCGTCAACGACAAGATTACCAAGAAGGGCGCGAAGTACCATCAATTCTTCGCCGTCCGGATCGCCGCACAAAAAGCCATCGAATCATTCAGACCCGATGCCGACAAACGAATCGGCGTCATTTGGCACACGACCGGTTCAGGTAAGTCATTGTCCATGGTGTTTCTCGTCGGAATCCTCCGTCGACATCCCGAGATGCAGAACCCCACTTTCGTGATCGAAGTAGACCGAACCGACCTCGACAATCAGATCCATGACCAGTTTGTTGCTGCGCGCGCTCTCGTTGGTGATGTCAAACATGCTGACAGCGTCGATGATTTGCGCACCATGCTTCAGACTGAAGGCGGCGAAGTGATCTTTACGACCATCGAGAAGTTCAGGCTCAAGTCCGATGAAGGTGAAATTGAGCACCCTGTTCTTTCGAATAGATCCAACCTCATTATTATCGCGGATGAAGCTCACCGCACTCAGTATGGTTTCCTCAAAGGTTACGCTCGCTATCTCGCAGAAGCACTCCCAAATGCCAGGCGCATGGGATTCACCGGGACACCGGTCAGCTTCAGCGGATCTGACACCGTTGAAGTGTTTGGTGATCTGATCCATTGGTATGATATCAAGCAGTCGCAGGCCGACAAGGCAACCGTTCCAATCTTCTATGCGCCACGACAAATCAAACTGCATCTTACCAGTGCCGACATTGACGCTGCACTTCAAGACATTATTTCTAGACACCCCGTCGATGACCTCGAACGAAGGCAGGCACAGTGGTCAGCTTTGGCGTCGGCAGCAGGTTCGAAGGACCGGCTCGATCGACTCGCGAGTGACCTTCTGATGCACTTCCTGGATCGCACAGCCACGCTGAAAGGTAAGGCGATAATTGTGTGTATGACGAGGGAAAACTGCGTCCGTCTCTACGATGCCCTTACTGTATTGCCCAATTGCCCTGAAGTCAAGATTGTGATGACGGGCGACCTCTCGAATGATCCGCCTGAATGGAGCGCCGCAGGTCACATCACGACGAAGGCTCAACGTGATGCAATCAAACAACGGATGATCGACCCCGATGACCCGCTCAAAATTGTCATCGTGTGTGATATGTGGCTCACTGAGCCGGCGCCAGATGTGGCTGAAGAAGCAAAACCTGTGTTCTTCGAATGTCTAGAGGTCGTGCGCAAACAACTCCCCACCAACGTTGATTACGGCTCCTGGCGCCGGTTGTCACGAATTGAACTTGAGGACAGATTTGCTGCAGTGTTTGGTCACCTCACAGACACAGAAGAACGACAGGATGACTTCTTGCAGGATGAGTTGAGGCTTACACAGTCCTATCTCCTTGTGAAGCATCTTGACGAGTGCCGCCGTATTGCAGACGAAATCATATTCTATCAGCGGGTCCGCAACCAGCTTCTGAAGCTGTCTCCCGGACGTAAGGATAAGCCAGAACTCGATCAGGCCGTTCGAGACCTCGTAGATGACAGTCTCCAGACAGAGGGGGTCGTCGACATTTTCAATTTGTCAGGTATCGAGAAAGCTGACATTTCAATTCTCGATGACAAGTTCCTCCAAACGTTCAAGGACAAGCCGTTCGAAAACCTTCGTGTCAAACTGCTCGAAAAGCTCATCAGTGACGCGATTGAGTTTCGGCAGAGAGGCAATCTTGCAAAGGCAAGGAGTTTCAAGGAGCTGCTGGAAGCGACTCTCAGGAATTATCACAATCGGCTGATTGATGCGGCAGCGGTTGTCAAGGCAATGATCCAGATCCGGCTGGAGATGGAGAATGAGGATAAGCGCGCCGCGGAGTTGGGACTAGAGCCAGAAGAGCTTGCATTCTATGATGCAGTTGCAGCTAACTACGACAACATTTATGGTGTGAAGTTCCTTCGTGACCTAGTCCATGAGGTCGTCCTGACGATCAAGCGAAACCTCAAAGTTGACTGGACGGAACCTCATAGAGAGGATATCAAGGCAACAATTCGTTCTGCAGTCAAACGTGTGCTGCGTAACCGAGGAGTCAAGACTGAGGACTTCGACAAGTTTGTTGGCGAAATCATGAGACAAGCAGAAGCTCTATATGCCGACTGGCCGTTAGCGGCGTGACGAGTCCAAGATCGACGAAGGACCGAAACATGAATCGTGAATTACTGAGAGTAGTTCAAAAGAAATATCTCGAGGGTGAACGGTCAATTTCCTTTTCGGAAATCGGGAAACTAGGCATCAAGCAAACCGAGAAAACAGTGCAGATTGGCAACCTACGCCTTAAGAGTAATAGTTTTCTGGAATACTACAGCGTGTCTCTTATTGATGAGGAAAAAGATCTCGACGGACTGCCGATTCGAGAGAACAAGAAGCTCTTTGCCCGGCTCCTGACCCTTTGGGAGGAAGGCAAGACTCGAATCTACTTCGATGAAATGAAGAAACTAAATATCTACACACCAAAATCCTCGTTTGAGATCAAGAATTTTAGATTGAGCAGTGTCGGCCCCTGGCGAGTGGATCATTATGGGATCAGCTTGATAGATGAGAAGAAGGATCCTGAGGGCAAATGGATCGACGAGATGACAAATGCCAAACGGGTGCTTGCCGAACTCGAGTCTTTTGAGCCTTCCGGTGACTCTTACAAGAAAGAGACTGCACTCGAGAAGGAACTTTTCTTTTTCTTTCGGGATCGATTCCACACGGTCCAGCGTCAGCTCTACATCGGAGGCAGCGTGAAGGCACTGAGAATTGATTTCGATATCGCCGATGGAAAAATTGGCCTGGAACTTAAACTCGCAGAAAGTCTCTTGGACTCCACCGAGAAGCAAAGACTTATTGGCCAAATGCATGATTACACCACAAAACGATATAAACCCGAGAATTTCATTCTGGTAATCGCAGGTGAACTGCGATTAAGAAGTGATCCGACAATCAGTGAAATCAGGAATCTTGTTAAGGCCAGATCTCATCTCTTTTTTTTGAGCCTCGATTAGAATCTCCGGACAGCTTGGTATTCAGTTTGAGATTTTTCAGGAACCGAGTCAATTGCGGAAGCTCATTGAAACAAGCTGAGATTCAAAGACCTTGCATTATGCTTCTCAAGCAGACCTCAATTCGCTCTTGGAGTGAAAATTGAAAAAGGCACCCCCTACAATACTAGTCTCCTCAACCGTTCACCGAATTGAGGACTTACTCGATCAAGTATATGGAGTACTGGGAAGTCTTGGATACAAAGTCTGGATGTCACACAAAGGTACTATTCCGGTTCATCCCAGAAAATCCAACTTCCAGAATTGTCTAATTGCTGCGGAAAGATGCGACCTATTTTTCGGAATTATCACTCCATTCTACGGAAGCGGAAAAGCTGGCTCTGGCCTCTCCATTACTCATCAAGAAATGCTGAAGGCGATCAAGCTGGACAAACTCCGATGGTTCGTCGCACATCACCATGTCGATTTTGCTCGCAAGCTTCTTAGGCAATATCGCTTCTTCAAAAATGGGAACCCCAAGAAAATCAAGTTTAGTAAAACTGACGTCATGGATGACCTCCGAGTATTGGACATGTATGAGGCTGCCACACGCGACAATGTACCTCTTCTTTCGAGAACTGGGAACTGGGTGCAGCCATATGTTCAATCTGAAGATGTCCTGCGCTTTATCACGGCGCAGTTCGGAGATTTGAAACGAATAGAACAACTGATCGAGGAGCAAAAAGCACATGCAAAAAGCATTAAGCGATCTGCTCGCCCAGGGCGAAACAGAAAACACTGAGTTCAAGGCATTTGCTGATTCAAGAGTAATCGCGGAAACTGTCTGTGCCTTTCTCAACGCGGGTGGAGGCACTTTGCTTGTTGGGGTTGGCGACAAGGGAAAAGTTAGGGGCGTTCCGCAAGCAGAGGAGCAGGCAGCAAACATTCTGAGACGATTGTATGTTGACATCAGTCCCAAAACGATCTGGTCGGTCACTGTCGAAAACGGCGGAGTCATCATGATCGGTGTTCCGTCTGGCAAGGATAAGCCATATACGTTTAATGGCAGAATCTTCGTGCGTGAAGGTGCAGCAACACAGGAAGCCAACTCAGACGCCATTCGCAAGATGGTGGAGGCCCAACTCCAGGAACCGATGCGCTGGGAAAGACTGTTCGCCCAGGGGCTTGAACCGGACAGCCTGAATGAAGAACAGATCCGGCAAACTGCTTTGGACGGAACCAACTTCCGTGGCTGTCGTTTTCAAGATCTCAAAAACGTGTCTATTATTCTAGAGGACCTTTCTCTCCAACGAGGGGGTACGCTTACAAATGCTGCGGATGTTTTGTTCAACAAGAATCCCAACCGGCGACTGCCACAGACAAGGGTCCGGGCAACAGTGTTCCCCACCGACAAAGGGGGAAAGTACACCGATGATCGCCTTTTTGAAGGCAACGCACTTGAGTTGTTTAATAATCTCCAGTCCTTTCTTCGCCAATACGTGAGCATTGAGGTTGATTTCCCCAGGGGAAAGTCCGAAAGAAAAGAAAAACCCAAATACCCATTCACGGCACTGGACGAGGCGCTTGTGAACGCCTTCGTTCACAGGGACTACTCACAATTCAGCGGAGGAATGTCAGTCGGAGTTTATCCAACGCGCATAGAAATTTGGAACTCGGGAGGATTGCCAGAAGGGCTGAGCATTTCTGATTTGAGGCGACGACATCCATCCAAGCCTAACAATCCGGACATTGCTCACGTTTTTTACCTCCGACGGTTGATGGAACGTGTTGGTCGAGGTACACAGAAAATCATTGATGAGTTCAAGGCCGCGGGACTTCCGGCACCCGTTTGGGAATCCTCGCCGACGGGTGTAACACTTATACTCAAATCAAAAGCAACCAAAGATAAGGTCGCTTTGAATGCGCGACAATTGTCTCTTATCGCCAAACTCCGTTCTGGGGATTCTATCGAGCCAAAGAACTATTACTCGCAGATGTCTTCGGAGATCACACAACGACAGGCCCAGCGTGATCTGGCAAGGTTGGCAGCTGGTGGCTGGTTGCGCCGAGTAGGAACAGCACGTTCGACGATATATATTCGAACTGATAAGGAGTGATTTGGTGCAATAGTGTTGTATCCAGACACTTTCAGACTTTAGTGGTTTCTTCCTTGTCCCTCAAGCTGTTAAGCTTTAATAGGTTAGCTGTGCTCGGTTCCGGTTCATTCCAGAATCCAGACATATCCAGACATTGCTGTGTCACTCAACAAGCATCAATTGCCTTATTCGAACCGAACCTTTCGACGGATTCACCGAAGCGGTCCATCTCATGTTAAAGACTGGCAAAGATGAATCAAGTAGAACCAGACATCTCCAGACATTCGAGCCTTTTGCGCTTTTTCCACAACTACTTACATCACAGTGGATTAACTACGGTTGGTCAATTCGCCACCTTTCATTCCGGACATACTCAGACATTCGACTTCCATCAGCCATACTTTGACCATAATCGACCCGGACTTGGGTCACACTCGATCCAAGATAGGCCTAAAATTGAGTCAGGCTGACGGAAATGCCAGTCGGACAATCCCCCCCAGCGAAAGAAACGATCCAGAGGAATCATCATCGATTCCATCAGTATTTCGATCACCATGGTGCCGATGATGAGCAGCACACCGAGACCGACACCGCCGCCGATGCCACCCTCACCATTCACGACGCCAATAACGACTTCGATCAGCGTACAAGCCACCGCGATGTCCACAACGATGACGATCTGGAGGTAGATGAGAAGGAGAAGGAGCACGGGAAGGAGGATGCAAAGGAGGACGAGGAGAAGTACGAGAAGGAGAAGGAGCACAAGCAGCAGGATGAGAAAGAGGCAAGAATGGGGATCAGGATCATGCAGAGATTGCGGCTATTCCATTCCCGCGGTTGTTTCTCCTGACCACATTTCCTATATTCTCTCCGAAGTTGCTTCATAACATTTCATCCGAGTCCAGAGACCTAAGCCACCACGGCGTGCTTTCAGGCCGTCGCTTTAGGTCTTTTTCTTTTCAATCAGATCGGATTGAATATGGGCTCAACGAGGGACTTCAAACGGACAACGCTCCGTTTGGACGCGCCTGTGCATGCCTGCGAATTGGTAGGAATTCGAGCAACATTGTTTTCCTAAGTTTCTGTGCTCCCGATGATAAAACAACATTTTGGCCCTGCGTTCGGACCGTCGAATCGCTTACTTCGCAGCGAGCAATCTGGGCACATTGGCAGAAATTTTTTGAGAATCCGGATAGCTACTTGAGCTGGGGGTATATCGGTAGGCCTTTTGAGAAATGAACATGGCACGAAGAAAGAAGCAGCCTGAGGTCAAACCTCAAGAGGTTGAAGCTGGGGAAATGACCCCACAAGACACATACGATTTAGTCCGTCTGCTGGCAACTTGGATCACACGTTACCAACAGCTTCGATTTGATAGGTATTCTATCACCTGCTCTTGACCCCGTTTTCTAACCAAACTTCAATGACTTGGAAACCTTGCATCCTTGAACAAATACACCGTAAAGTCATCTGTTGATCTGTCTTCAAGTATATCCAATCTATTCGTAACACCTTTCAGTGCCTTTCTTACTTCCTCTGGAGTTGGATAATTCAAATCCCTGCAATTTTCTGCATTATTCATCAAAAAATTAACGGCTACGCCAATGCGTGCCGTTTTAAACATACTCTCGACAACATCATGGACATATTTCTTCCAGTCGGGATGCCTTAAGAAGAATATGCCCGAACCAAACACATAATCATAACTCTCCTCTTTCATCGGATCCAAGCGGATATTTCGACGCTCGAATTCATATTCAACATGCCTCTTCCGGGCCACCTCAAGCATCTTCTCGGAAAAGTCAAGTCCCCTGTAGTTTCCAATTTTCATACCAAGCTTTTTGAAGAAATCCAAGAGATCGGCAAAACCACAACCCACATCTAGTATGGACTTACCTTCCAAATCACCAATCTTTGCCAAATACATGAACCGCCTCTGCTGAGGCCTAAACCCATCACCCCACTCAACGTGCACATCCTCTCCCAACTCATCCAAACGCTTCTCGAAAGGCTCACAATACTCCTTCTCGAGAACTTCAAACAAGGTCTCAACAGCTTCTTCGACAACCGGCGTTGGATCATGAGGCTCATAAGGGAGTATCATCTTCTTAAAGTCATCCTTTTTAATAGAAGCAGTTTTCATCATTTGAGACGATTGCACCATATGATCTATTTCCCAATCGAATGAAAAAGATAAGCCCTTTGTTCCAAATCCTTCTCAGCAAACTCTGTATATTCTAAATATTCTTAGATTCTTTTTGCTGGCATGCGCATTCTTTTTTCACGCCGAATCAGTCCAATGCAAACGCCATTGAACCAGAAGCTCCAGTTCCCGTTACATGGACTTGTTTCTCGTTATTGAAAGTTTTTGTCTCCGTGTATTCTCCGGCCTGCAGTTATTCCGGCAGGGCCTTGACAAGCCTATTCATTCTCAAAAGGAACGGGACCGCCATCCAGTGAAGAAGTCCCACTCGTTCCGAAGCCTCTTCTTCACCCTCGATGCCACCCCAATCCAGCACTTGTCTAAGCCCATTCCATTCATCCGTAAGCGATTGAGATGGCAAAAAGGGTGGAGATTCTGGATCGATCCGAAAGAACACACAACTAATTGTGCACAAATTGTCAAGAGGACCCCTGACTGGTGTCAAGTGCTCGATGTCAGGCCACTGGTCGGGTTGTGCAAGGTATTTGCGGCAAAGAGATATCACAAATGTCGATACATCCTCATGGAGAATTCGCAGCTTTTCCTTGATCTCAGAGAATTCTCTAGCACAACTATCAAACTCCGAGCGAAAATCATCTTCTGAAAGTTCCAAAATGCTAAGTAGCTTCTCCAGAATGCCGGCTCGCAAGACAATTCTCCCAAAATCCGAATCTCCTCCAACAGGTAGACAGACAGCGTTCTTTCCTTTTGCCTCCCACTTAGCGCCAAAGTTTTCAATCTGCCTTGTCAGGACACTCAATTCGTCCGCTTGAGCGGCCGGTCGTAGGCTTCTGAGCAAGCCGCAAAAACGGACAATCGCATGAAAGTTCTTTATCCCCTCCACCTCCTTTTCCACCGCTTCCACCTCCTCTTTGTGCTCTAGGTCGTTTAATGAGTCGCTTTCGTCACTGAAGAAATTCTGCAGAGCGTCTTTGGTGACTATCCCGGGATTGCGAAGCTCCTCTCCAAGACGTTTAACGCTTCGTCGACGACGGGGTATTCGTAATCTGTATAAAAACACTGGTGGAAATATCATTTTAGCCTCCTTTTAGATTGGGTGTAGCGGGAACTGCATTACACAAACGGTGCTTTCGGTCGGCAGAAGATCTCACCACCATTCGGGGCCTTGCTGTACATCCGGAAGTCATCAAACCGCCTTTGTCACGCCCTAGCACCTTCTAAGTGAATGATAGCGACTTAGGGGGTCTATTCTAGATTACCAACCACCTTCATGGTACAAGAGTTGGACCTCAGCCGGAGCCAGCGGCCTGTTATAGAGTCTAACGTCATCGATCATCCCCTTGAAAAAGTTCTCTGGTACATCAATGTTGCCAATTTTGATGTTTGCCGTTGATGCATGCACATACGTCATACTCGTCATAGCCCTTTGTTGCCCGTCAATGTACAGGTATCCGTTAGTCCCATCGTAGACTCCACAGACAAAATGCCAGCTCCCTTTGATCGTGGAATTATCAGCTACAGCGAATTGTCCATCAACCACTAGGTCCACTTTAGACCCTACAATGGCGAGAAGATAGCCGGCAGTGACGTTGCTCAAGCCCTTGCCGAAAATACACTGGGTGCGTGTATCATCTGTGAAGTTTATCCATGCTGCAAGCGAGAAGCCACCAGTCAGAAAATTCAGGTTCGACGTGTTGGGGATATCTATGTAGCTCGATGAACCGTCAAACTGATAAGCAGAATTCACCTTTTGGAATCTGTCCATTGTCAGCGGCGTCGTACCATGAACAACGCCATCATAGGAGTTTGCACTCTGATCTTTAGCGTTGCCATTGAAAGGATAGTAGGCAACGAGTCCAGCACTGGGAAGGGCGGTAACTTGGAATAGCCTGAAGTCCGCTTTGACCGTTGCCCAACGTCCTACACTTATTGTTACTGAATCACTTCTATAGCTAGCCTGCGACGCAACCACCTTGTATGCTCCCGGCAGAGCACCAGTTATCGAATAATTCCCGGAATTGTCACTGGTCACGGTACTCGTTGCGGGCGTAGTAGTGATCTGGACATTGGCAATGGGGTTAGCGCTGACGGCATCCACAACATTGCCCGTGATGGTACCTACTGGTTGTTGAATCGTAGTGTTCACTGTCGATGATGTGCCGATATTTCCTGCTGCATCGTACGCTTTCGCAGAGATAGTGTGAGCAGTCAGCGGCACGAGACTGGTTGTGATCCACGCATACTGCCAAGGCGAACTCGTCCGATTAGATGCAAGAACTGCATCTATATAAACTTCGACCTTCACCACCCCTATGTCATCCGTTGCTTGTGCCTGAATGAGTACAGTGTCCTGAACTGATGCGTTGTTGGCAGGAGAGAGGATAGCAATGACCGGAGGGATGATATCCTTCAGTACGACGCTAATTGTCGATGACGTGCCGACATTGCCGCTCCCATCATAGGCCTTCGCCACCAAGCTGTGAACACTCAATGACGGCAAGCCTCGCGTTGGCCATTTGTAGACCCAAGGTGCGCTGGACTTAGTGGACGCCAAGTTCGCATCGATGTAAAACTCAACCTTTGAGACTCCCACATCGTCGCTCGCCTGAACGGTAATCGTCACGGTGTCAGATACGACCGAATTGTTGGCTGGAGTGAGGATTGAAACAATAGGTATAGTGACATCTTTGATCGTTACGGTGTCTGTGGGGGAGGTTCCTACATTGCTAGACGCATCATACGCTTTCGCTATGATTGTATGCGTACTGAGGACCTGAAGTCCCTTCGTGGCCCATCTGTATTCCCATGGAGCGGTTCCTTTTGTCAGTACGAGCACTCCGTCGATGTAGAACTCCACCTTTGTAACACCCACATTGTCTGATGCTTGTACCTGAACCAGAACCGTGTCCGTCACCGCACTATTGTTCAACGGACTGAGTATTGAAACCGTAGGAGGAGCCGTGTCAGTTGGTTCAGTAGGCGATTCCTTCTTACAACCAACTGCTGCTAGCACAAGAACGGACAGCAGCGCAAAGACACTCATACGTCTTTTCATATGTCCTCCCCGCAGTGGTGTGAATCTATGAATGGCCTACGTTCGGTGCGTGGATTGGGGTGATAAAACGAAAAAACCTCACCGAGCAATTCTGCAAGGGAGGTTCAATATGGCATGTGACAATAGAAAGCCCCTGCAGCGATGCTTTCGGCAACCTAAGTAGTCGGCAGACTAACAGAGGAAGCTTATGCATGATGCCACAGGGGCAACTGGTCTTGCACAGTTGCCGATGAAGTACATGCATAAGCCTGTCTGTAGTTCTACCCCTGTTAGTCTGCCGTTTAAATCCTACTTCTTTTTCAAGCCAAAATCAATCTGCTCAGTTTCCTCATAGAGATCCGCTGAGCAGATCGTAATCCATCTACAGCTGTCTAACCTTTTGCCTTTTCTTGAATCGCTGCGATTGCCTGCAACATTCTCTCGGTTGCAGGCGCATTCGCCGAGTGAACCGACATGATCGGAGGTTTGAAGCCGTGAAGATGGACTTCCCTTTCAATCCATTCCAAAACTTCGTATCCGGTCCCTTCCACCTGTTCGTCACCGAGGTCGTGGTCCAAACTGATTTCCACAACCTTGCCGGTTTTCAAGTACTCGATTGCCTCTCGTGCTGAATTTGCTCGAACCCACCCTCGTGGAGTTTCTCTCACATCATCCAGGTATACTTTCATGCTTCTCCTTTCTCAATCACTGACAGCAATATTCATTCAACCATATTCTATTCACATGTTCAATCCTTCAGGAGCCTCTCATCTTTTGGTCAGAAGCGACAAGCCAGGTGCCCTAGTTGGATACAAATCCTAACGACTTCTCCTTGTTCCTGGGAGTTTGGTAAAAGCCCCGATGCAACCGTTCGATAGTCTGAAGAACAAATCCTTCATCGAGTGTAGCTGATTTCAATGCTGAAGCAATCTCAAGATGTTTGACAACATTCATTATGAATGCGCCGGAAGCCCTCTTTTTCTCCAGCAACTCAAAGACGTTGATCGTAAACAATCTCACAATACTCTCGTCTGGACATCGCTCGTGTATCATCTGTCGATAGAGGTCGGGATCAACAATATCCGTGTCGATGATTGCATCAAATCGGCCCGGCCTTGCCGCAGCTTGATCAACCCATCGTTTATCATTCGTTGTGGCGAGCACAAACACATTCAATTTGGACAAACCATCTATAGCGCCAAGAAACTCTCCCAAACGCTCCCGATTAACAACGTCCCTCCGGTCCCCAAAAACCAAATCTAGATCATCGACGCACACCACGACAGGGGAAAACAATGCAGCAAAATCGAACAAGTCGATGAACTCAACCGGGCCTTCAATGAGCAAAAATGTCGCATAGCCACGGGTGGCTTCGATAATGGAGCGGATGATCTCCGATTTTCCCGTACCCGGCTTGCCCTCAAAAAGGTATCGTAATGGTTTTTGAACAACCGGAAAATTCTTGATCGTTTCGATCATAAATTCGATTGCGGCCTTCGTGTCCTCTTTCATCATCATCTTGCTCAGGTCTTGCCCCGTGACTTTGCAGGGCTTGATAGTCAGTGAGTTTTCACCCAGAGGATTCCACGTTATACGGAGAACCTCGTGCTTGAAGTGTGAGTTTGCGACAGATTGTTCCATCAACCTATCCAACAATTGTTTGGGCGAGGCTGCTTCCTGCGACAGGGACAAGCAATAAGCCATGTGAATCCTTTGGCCATCGTGCATGGATTCTTTGGACGCGTTCACCTCATAAAGGCCTCCGGCCCAATCCAATGTCACTTCCAAAACTCCGTCGGAGACCAATGAAAAAGTACTCGATGTAGTATCGACGGTTGATGGTGTGAGGGGACGATGGGAAAGAGATGTGTGGCTGACACAACGGACGATCTTTACATCGGGGTCCTCAAACCTTCCGGCGTGTACTGCATGAAGGTATGATTTGAGGAAGTCATACTCGTAAGCCGTGATCACGCGTTCCGATGCTTTACTGTCAGAAATCTGGTTGCGTTTTGGTAAACTAACAAGCCTGTGGTGTAGTTGCATATGTCTCATTCTCCTTTGCTACATCAAAAATAAGGAGAATGGCACGCAGAGGTAAGATAGCGTCAAATGAAATTACGCCATGGAGGAGGATGGTAGGCTGTGAAACAGGTTATTCAGGTACTCAATGTGATCTTTTCGATATCCCGCAAAGCAACTTCATCGGTGATACCATCGCTAATGTTTTCAAACTTCAGACTCCATCTTCCGTTGAATTGAAGTGCCAAAGGCCGAGCAAGTACAGTCTCACGATTTGTCAGCACCATTTTCACGTTTTGATGACCCTCGAACGCAAGATGAAGGTTCACAAATGCCGAGAACCTTTCGCTCTTATTGTTCAATCTCTCAATACCTAGAAGCTCGCCGTGTTTCAGCAGGGTAATGGAAATGACTTCACGAAGGAGCTCATTCCACACTTTGTTTGGGACACGCTCACTTAGTCGATAGAATACCTTTGATTGGTCACTGTCGCTGTGTCTTACCTCGATGATTGGTAGTGGTTTAGGGGATCCAAAGCTGTACTTCCAAGAATTTAGGTCCTTTATCGACTGATGAACTTGCTCTCGAGCGAGTTTTGTCCCGGTCTTATCTCTAAAAGACTTGATGATATCACCCATTACCATACCAGACCCCGGAAACGAGCGTTCCTTCAATATTGTGATCAAAATCAATGCTCTTCGCTCAATCGTCATTCGATCAGTGGCAGTTGTTCCCATTAATTCTTTCTCCTTTCGTCAGATGCTTCGAGAATCATCATCACACGGGTTGTCCCCAGACAAGAAAAAACGTAGGACCTTCCTCAGCCTGAAAATTGGCCAGAAGGTCCTATAGTGTTGAATAAATCGACTGTGTGAAGTTTTTTGCGCCCCCCTATTGACATAAAGTTACGGGATTTCGCCAGTCGAAACAACGGGCGAACGAACTTCGGGATTACAATCATTTTGGAACCGCAATTTGAAAAACTATCCCCTTTCGCTAAAAGGGTTTCATTCCCATAACCCATTATACAACAACAAGTCGCTGGATTTGTTTGCTATGCAAGTTGAACCGGCTCGCACGAGAAAACTTTTGATCCGTCTAGCCAGATTTCGCGCGGGGAAGGACATGTCAACGAAAGAAAACAGTGCTTGCTGATCCCGTAGTTTGTGAAATGTTTGATTGTTCTCAGAGTGGGACCACGTTGCCTCTGAGGGATTGACTAAATCGACCTCTTTTAAGTCTTCTTTCAGAGGTGACGTAACCTTACGTCTAACTAACACTATAGATCCTACGCTCCCGATCGCAGGTAATCATGCCTTACAAATCCGCCATCAGCCCGTGTACTCGTACACTTCGGCCTTTGATGGTCGATCTTGGGTTTCTGGAGATTCCCACGGCTGTATTCATCTTAAGCTCTTCACGCTTTCCTAGCTTGCGTGAAGACGTATCAGCCACCTGAGTCTTCATGCTATTGCATGGTAGAAGGCGTATCGGAATTCTCGTGTCTTCAAAACTCGGGCTTTCCTCGTGTTGGCATAATTGAGTGAAAAGGATTAGATTTCCACCAGTCTTTCCAACACCGTTTTGCCTTTCTACACCAACAAACCAAGCCAACGCCACAGAGCCGCTGTCAGTCGATGTCGTGTCTCACATGCAGCATGCTGGACTATTCTACACGGATTCGGTTCTAGCGACAAGAATTTCCGGTTCATGTCTTCATTCATTATGGTTCCAATTCTTAAGGATTAGGATAGTATGCCGAGACTTTCAAACACAATAGAAAAGAGGATGAATTCATTGTCTACGGGGTCTTTGACAGAACACTCAAAATTGATACTACTTTGGAACTGTATTGAATCGCAAACATCTGAATCCATAGTAGAAAACCCAAATCTGCAATCCTTCTTCCTAGCCGATTTTCAATCCAGAAATATCAAGTCGATTTCTTTGAAACGGGTGGTGAAGGAATGCTTGGACAAGCTTCAATTCGCTGTTGATCTGATACTGCAGAGTGAGCTGTATGAAGGCGGTTTTAAAGACCTTGTATACGATTTTACAAAGATGATTGTTCATGACACTCCCCGTTCGAGATCGACATATCTGAAGATGCTGAGAAAGATTTCACATCGTGAGGAGATGACAAATGATTTTATGAAATGTGTGAAGAAATCCGGCACAGCTTTGCTACAGAGCCTGAAACATCCCCTGCCTCCACCGGGAGATACCATCGTGGCGCTTGGAGGGCAGGAGGTTTTCAATGATTGGGTTAAAAAGATCCTTGAAGATTATGAGAAATACAAAGAGCCAATAAAAACGAACAACGAGTATCTCAAAAGGTTGATCACAGACCATTTCACCAACACAAGAGCTTCTCTGCAAGAATCACATGATTTACTGAAGGGACTATTTGATAAATGCAGAGGGAAAAAGAAACAAGAAGCCCTTCTTAACGCCATTGCTGATGTGTTCGTCTATTACGGACATGAAGACGCCGCGTTTGAGGCATACCTCGGATTTTCCGACGTTAAAGAGAAAACCAAGCATCTCAATTTGCGAAGAAGATTCCACAAAGACAGAATCAGAAAGATCAGTTCAAGAAAGCCCTCGAAATCGCTCCAAGAGTATCGGATGAAGAAAGAATTCGAAAGAAGTGTTGATGACCAGTCGATAAACCACCTCTAGCAGCACCCCTTAGCATTCCTGCTTCACATCTCCGCCGTCCCTTGTAATGTGGACAAGGTGGATCCTCATTTCTTCGTCATGTCCACAAGCGCCAACCCTAAACTTTAGCATTATATGTTCAGCTGAGAGTGTCTTGATAATACTCCCGTCGAGGTCCGCTGATAAGGCCTGATATGAACGGACATCAACCCGATCGTGGATGTGATCGTTGAAAGTGAATTCCGCACATAAGGTGAGCACGTGGCACTTCTAGCGATTATGAAATTGAGGGTTCCCTGTGGACAGGGTGGGTAATCGTTTCTTTTCCTTGTCCACGAGTACTACGCTTAGAAAGTGGTAAATACATCCCGGCGGGATAGATCTCTCATGGATCAAATCCATGGAAGTGATCCAGAAGTACGATCACTCCTACAATCACAAGAAGTGTGATTCTTGTGGACAAGCGGGTATTCATTTCTTCTTCTTGTCCACGATAGATCACAGAATGCTTGACGTTCTTATGGTTAGAGACACCGACACAACTGGCCGGCAGCAGATGTTCATCAAATGAAACAATCGAATAGCGGGGAAGAATATGGAAAAGATTAAGAAAGCAATTGATCCTAAAAGAAGGATTTTCGAGTTGAAAGCCTTCGTAAATGAGTAATCAAGTAATTACTGCATAGGGAGGTACCGAAATGTCTAGGGCATTAGAGGAGATTATTTCAAGCGGAAGCATTACTAGCGCCAAGGAATTGGAGATTACCCCCAGTCTTGTGGGTTATGGCAGTAATTTCACGCCTAATCCGACGGCAATTAAGATCAACGATTCATCTGAAGTCGGAAATTTGGACTCAACTGGTTACAACCATTCCTCGTCCTCAATTCCCGACCAAACCTGTTACCTAAATATCACAGACTCGAAGGGCAGTATGGCTTCTCCGGAAATCGCTGATAAACTCAAAGGTGGGATATTGAGAGGCGGAAAGGATTACTTCAGGGATCGTTCTCCAATTGTGGCAAGAGGTAGAAAAGACCGGGAAAAGAAAACGATAGTTTTCTATGTCCCGAACAACTTGGACCTCGAAGCAAAGCTAGCTCAACATTACCCAGATATGCTTAGACACAAAGACAAATTATACTATGTGTTGGATAAATTGTACGTAATGGCCTTCCTTGACAAGCGGTTTAGTTCTTCAAGTTCTTACTTACCATTTCTAAGTCAGAATTCCTCTAGTTCTAATGCAATTTCTCCTTCTGACTATAACACAATTACTTCCCTTAGCAACAATCCTTTTTCAACAAATAGTTTTAATACGTTTAGCTCTTCATCTCTTTGTAATGCCATACCATCTCCTCCTTTTTCTTCAAATACTCCATTTCATAACAATAATATGAATGTGTTACACACTTATGGTGTCTACTCAGAAGGTTTGTGTACTAAACCGAAGAAAACGAGAAAGGGATTAGGAAAAAGAAAGAGGACAGCCAAAGAACCGACAAAGCATGGCAAAAGGCCCGGAAAAAGGGAATACATACGTCTTAACACCAAAATACTCAGGAGGGTGCTGACGTGCGAGCTGGCTAGGCCAATAATGGAAGCCTTAACCTCTCTCAATTTCGCGGAAACTGACAACCAATACATTTTGGGAGAAAAGTCGAGAGGATATAAACTGACCCTACCATATAGATCCGCTCCGTTCACAACAGTGACGATCGCAGACAAACGATTTCACAACAAGTTGGTGAAGATCAAAGAAAGAGAGATCCTGAATCTGTCCCCCCTTCACCAACAAATTTATCAGAACCTGTCTTCGTTTTCCTTCGACTTAGTAGCTGCCGAGGCTCTCTTAGACCAGATGAATGGCAATACTAGACAATTTCTCACCGTGAGACTCGCTATTGACAAAATACAGAAACAGGACTTCTTTTTCTCGACAGATAGGAAGACGGGGCGAATCTTTCACAATTACTGCAATCTTAAGAAAGAATTCCGCCAGTGCATCCTGGATGCAGATGGACTGACGATGGTTGACATCGACATTTGCAACAGTCAACCCTTCTTTCTCGCCCTCATGCTAAAGGAGAGTCTTGTCGAGTCTGACAACGTTCTTAAGTACATCGCACTGACAGTGGATGGACAACTGTATGATCATATCGGCGAGAAGTATTCCATGGAAAGAACATACGTGAAAAAACTTGTCTTCACACTCTTCTTTTGCAGGAACAATCAGAAGGCAAAACTCAAGGAGATATTCCAAGAAGAGTTCCCGGATGTCAATTCATTTATCGAAGAAGTCAAAGGAAACGACTACAAGAACCTTTCAATCCAGTTACAGAAGCTAGAAGCATCGATGATGATTGACACGATCGGTCAAAGACTTTTGGAAAAGGGAATCACGTTCATCACAATTCACGATAGCTTCATGGTGTCCGCAAAAGATGTTGAGATTACACTGCACGTGATGAAAGAAGCCTTCATGGGGGGATATGGGGTCGTGCCAAAATTTGGAGTCACGCGTGGGGATTGTAAGGTGATCCGATGATTAATACCTCTAAACGTCAAGCATTTGCAGGCAGAAAGACTGTATTACGATCCAACATTTCAGTTTTACCAAACAATAACATAAAGGAGCAAGTTATGCGCAATACAAAGCAGTCCGTTCAACGTTCATTCAAATCCAGAGCTCATTCACCACGGTTCAAGATTGACAAACAGCTGAAAAAGGAACGCTCTAACCAAGTCAGGGTCTACGTAAAGGGGCTTTCGGAACACGGATATTTCCCCAAAGGAGCCTTCGCTGTCATCATTGATTTTCGTGGCAACACCATAGAGCTGAGTGGATCCGAAGAGAACCAATCAAACATTAGGATGGAGATGTTCGCTATGATCAAAGCCATTGAACATCTCAAAGCTGAATATCGAACAGTTGTCGTCTTCTCTGAATTGAATATGCTGGTGGATGCCTTTCAGAAGGATTGGATTGGTAATTGGGCACAATTGGGATGGAGGAAAGGAAATGGAAGTCGTCTTGAGAACCGTGACCTTTGGAAACAAATCTATGAAAGTTCTTACTCAATGTTCGTTGAATTCAGCAGACCCGAGAGTCCAAGGGACGTGGAATTCATCCGACTGGCTACCCATTATGCAAAAGTGGCCTTGAATCTTCCATTGATAAAAGACCAAGTACGATTTCTTCCGATCAGTTCAAAGTCGGGCATACACATGGTCACGTTTTATCCAGACTTGCAGGACATTCCAGAAGAAGACTTCGAATTTAGCGGAGGTGAGAGTGAGGATCGAAAATGAACGATTCATCTTTTGATCATTGGAAAATTGGTGGCGGCGAAAGCCGTGTCTGGATGAACTCACCAGAGCTTGTGAAAGAACTTCGAAAAGCTTGTGGAAGAGGTGCGACTTACGAAAAAGCCGGCAGGGTGATTGAGTGGCAATTTGTCGTCCCCTTCAAGCTTGTCAGATTCTATTACCGCAGGTTTCTGTTGTTGAGCTCCCAAAATCGTGTTTTGGAGGGTGTTGAAAATGAACGAGTTACAGAGGCGAGTACAAAGAAATTTGCCCGTGGCGAAAGCTCTGGGAGAAAAAGGTACATAGACAAGCCCAGAAGAGCTTCTAAGGCAAATCGGCAGATTTCGAGTAACAGCAGACAGATCAGCAAACAGGGGAAAGCTCTAACTGGAAATCCACTCTACAAGGAGGACAAAACATGAAAACCTGATCCGTTGTTTTAGAAACCGTTCTCGTGCCAAACAAGAACGAGAAGATTCCCAACTAGCGCAAATAAGCGGTGAAGCAAAACTATCACACAAACTAAACGGAGTTACAGAAAATGGAAAAAGGAGACGTTGTAATGTACACTTTTGAAATCGGTCTGTGGGCTGATGATGAAACATACAAGACTGAAAAAGCCATCGCAGGAGGTGTCTATTGGGGCAAAGAGGCTTCGAGGAACAACTTGGTGGATGGCAGTTTGACTACGGCAGTTGCATACCTGACTGAGAACTTTCCTGTTCCCGAGGGACAGATGATTCGTGATGTAAGGCTTGTGGGAATGGAAAAGGCAGATCAGGGCATTAAGATGTTTGGCATGTCGAGTCGAACAAATAGCGGCGATTCTCTGTGTCAGTTGAAATCACCGAGAGGTTCCTCGGCTAGGAACAAACTGGACAAGACAAATTCAGATTCATAATTCAATATCATAAGGAGAATACTATGAACTTTCCAAAATACTATGTGCATTGCATGTATTGCAAGACTAGAGCAAAACGTACAGGCCTCAAAGACAAAATTGGCCATTGGCAATGGAAGTGGTTCTACATCAGAGAATACCTATGCCCAAAATGCGGCATTAAGTATATTCATGACGAAATACGCAGGGTCGGTCATTACAATACGAGATATTTTCCGGATTAGGGTATCGGCCCAGTCCAGTTTCGCCGGATCGCCTTCCGATTTTGCGGACTGGAACAATTCGATTCTAACGCACCCGTTTCAAGCGGTGACAATGAACAGGTGCGTCGGTGGAGTAGCATCACTGGAGAATCCGACGATTAGCAGCAAATAGATATGCGTGTGAGTTAGAGGAGTTAGATAGGTAGCAACAGTTGAAACAGCCGGAGAGCTATTTTACTCACAGGGTTAATACTTGCTGTTGATCTTTCAATAGATGGAATATCAAGGGAACGAACCTTCTATCAAGCAGTCCGAAAGGGTATGTATGCGGTACGACCAACGTGGCCGGTTGCGGTTCACCCGTCCATGCTCCAAACGTTATGATAGCACAGTAGAATACCATGGCTTCACTTATCAAGGGAAACAACCGTAACTACACCATAGTTTATCACGACTTCGAGCGTCGGAGATGGAAATCCACGTTTACTAGCGACCATGAGGAAGCCCAACGAATATTCGATTTGTTGGTACCAAATCTCGAGCGTTCGAGGAAGACGAGTCTCAGTTACCTTGCCCATCGAATCGATGAATATACCAAGGCAAACCTTTCAGGGGAAACCGCCAAGATGTACTCAAGGACATTCAGAATGCTACAAAGTTCCCTCGGAGATTTGCCCCTCAGAAATATCACTACACTCAATATCGAAAAGTTTAAGCAGGACCGGCTAAAGCATGTACTTCCTGTCACCGTCAATATTGACCTTCGAACGCTGCGTTCTGCGTTCAACCTTGCTGTAGATTGGGGACTGATGGACCAAAATCCTGCCAAGCGCTGCAAGCTGTTAAGGATTCCACAGATAGACCATATGTTCCTTTCAAAATCGGAATTTCTCAACCTCTGTTCGTCTATCAATGATGAGCAGTTTCGTCGTCTTCTCCTTCTTGCAGTCCGAACTGGAATGCGACGAGGAGAAATTGTGAATCTGTGCTGGGAAGATATGGACTTCACAAGAAAGTCTATTCGAATTCGAAATAGGCAGACCTTTGTGGTCAAGGGAATGCGACCTCGCACAATCCCGATGCCTGAGGACATTTGGCAGCACTTTCAGACTTTGAGCAAGACCAGCGGTTATGTCTTCACTAAGGTCAATGGTTCACCACTCAGCGCGCACTCCGTTTCCCGTAGATTCAAGCGCCTCCTGCGAATATGTGGGTTGCCCCAGGAACTACATTTTCACTCACTTCGCCGAACCTACGCCTCTTGGTTAGCTTTGGCAAGCGCTCCGATTCATGACATTCAACGTCTTCTCGGTCACCAAAATGTTCAGACAACCGAGCTGTACATAACCTTGCCCTCCGAGCACCTCAGGCAAAGTGCGAGTCGAGTAGAACTGCCTGAGGTCCTCAAACGTACTGGTTAATTCAGGACAATCTGTTTTGATAACCCTTCCACCGTACTATGCAATTGTGAAGGTGCAAGGTGACTATAGCGTGCCGTAACTGAAATGGTCGAATGACCCATGAGTTGTTGGACTTCGTAGATGGGCACACTATTCTGAACCAACCAACTTGCAAAGGTATGGCGTAGTGAATGAAAATGGTAGTTATCTTTGAAGCCCAGACGGCGAAGATATTGTTTGAATCTTCGCGTGACCCAGACATCTCGGACTTTTCTACCATTAATGGTGACAACATACTCCGTTTGCTCGGAGATCTTGAGTTCACTCAACAATTGAATAGCCACATTGTTCAGCGGTATGACCCTCCTTTTTCCTGCTTTCGTTCTGAACGTAGAATCTGACTGAATCCTGACGACTCGTTCCGTCAAGGAAATGTCTCTCCACTTGAGATTGACGAGTTCACCCCTCCTCATTCCCGTGCAAGCAGCCAAGACAACGATTGACCGCAACCATTTTTCCTTAAACGCCGAAACCAAGGCTTGAAAATCGGAAGCACTGAAGAAAGCGGGAGAGCATTCTGGAATCCGACACAGCGGTACATGAGAGAATGGGTTCGATTTTAACATCTCCCATCGAACGGCATAGGAGAATGCTGCCCGGAGCGTACGCAGTTCGATGTTGAGAGTAACTGGCGAGACCTCACCGAGTCTTCGCTGACGGTACAGATCAATGTGGCGAGCCGAGATGTTAGAGATTTCCAGATCACCGGCAACTCTCAGGAAGTGCGTCAGAGACTTCTTGTAGATTCCGACTGATCCCTTTGAATAGATGCTCGCTGCGAAGGAAAGAAAATCCCGGATGTAGATTGAAAGGCGTGGTGGTTGTTTCTTCCGAACATCATCAAGATCGATTGCCGGAAGTTTTCGCAAAGCATCTGACTTCTGACGTTCTCCGGTACTGATCCACCGGCGTCGGCCGTCGCGGGTATAGGAGATGAAATAGTACACTCCGTTGGAGCGCTTGAAGAGGGTAGGCATGTGTCACTCCTGCGAAAGACTGTTAGCAGAAGTGTTAGCAGGTGAGATTTTGCGGCTGTAAGTCTAGTACCCCCAACGAGATTCGAACTCGTGTACCGAGCTTGAAAAGCTCGTGTCCTAGGCCTCTAGACGATGGGGGCAATACAAAGTAAAAAGCAAAATTCAAAATGAAAAAATGGTTTGGACACTTCCCATTTTTACTTTTTCACTTTCAATTTTGCATTGATTCCGGGTGACCAGTGGGATTCGAACCCACGACCTCCAGGGCCACAACCTGGCGTTCTAACCGACTGAACTATGATCACCATGTGCTTGTACAGACCGAAAAGCCCGTTATTCTCATAACAGGCCTTCCGGTATAAAAATACCAAAACTCCGCCGCAAAGGCAATATGATTTTGAGGGCTTTTCGCCTGTTTTTCCTGATTGTATTCCCATGCCTGAGACCGCCTTTGTCGTTTCCGGAAATACCTACCTTCTTGCAGGAACCATTCTTACCTTCAGCTAACTTTCCGAGTGGATTCCGCGGTGGAGAGCTCCGGTTCTTTGTCTACTGGGCATCATCATGTGGCACGTATCTTGAACCTGTCCTTCTACGCTCGTGTGCTCGGTCAAGTTCATCCATTCGATATTTATCGACGTTCATGTATAAACATCCAAGGGAGTAGCAGAGCAATGAAGAAAGATTTTTTGACCATCCGCGATTTCACACGAGAAGAAATCCTCGGTACCTTCAAGCTCGCATCGGATATGAAAGCTCACCCGCAGAACTACACATCCGCGCTGAAGGGAAAAACGCTCGCCATGATTTTCGAAAAACCCTCCCTCCGCACGCGCGTATCGTTCGACGTCGGCATTCATCAGCTCGGCGGATTTTCCGTCTGTCTCCTTCCAATGGAAATCAGCCTCGGTAAACGCGAATCGGTGCACGATGTCGCCAAGAACCTCGAACGCATGGTGCAAGGCATCATGATCAGGACATTCGCTCATCAGATTGTCGTCGATATGGCGAAACATGCTTCCGTCCCGGTCATCAATGCGCTCACGGACTATTCTCACCCGTGCCAGGCACTGGCAGATTACTTGACGATCCAGGAGGTGAAAGGCGATCTCAAAGGACTTAAGCTCTGCTTCGTCGGCGATGGAAACAATGTCGCTCACTCGCTGATGTTCGCCGGAGCACGACTCGGAGTCCACGTCACGGTCGCCTGTCCTAAAGGCTACGAGCCGAATCCAACTGCACTTCAGAACGCCACCGAAGATGCAAAAGAAACAGGAGCGCGAATCGAGGTCGTTCACGACGCCGCCGAAGGCGTCAGGAATGCAGATGTTATCTACACCGATGTCTGGACCTCGATGGGCCAGGAATCGGAAACGGAAAAACGCAAAGCCATCTTTCATCCATTCCAGGTCAACAAGCAGTTGATGGCAAAGGCGAACAGCGGTGCGATCTTCCTGCATTGCCTGCCAGCTCATCGTGGAGAAGAAGTGACGGACGAGGTAATCGACAGTCCGGCCTCTGTTGTGTTCCAGGAAGCTGAAAACCGCCTGCACGCTCAAAAGGCAGTGATGTACCAACTGATGAAATAGAACGGGTTCGAATGGCACGGAGCGCACTCATTGCTGTCGGGGGTAACTCGCTGGTTCACGTCGGACAGCGCGGAACGATCGACGAACAACTCGCGAATGCCCAGACGACTGCACGCAAGATCACACAACTTGTTGCAGACGGTTGGCGCATTGTCATTACCCATGGGAACGGGCCCCAGGTCGGCGCAGCACTTCTCCGTTCAGAACGCGCAGCCGGAGAAGCGTATACACACCCGCTGGACGTGTGTGTCGCGACAACGCAGAGCGAAATCGGGTACATGCTCGAGCGAGGTCTCGAGTGCGAGCTACGACGCGCAGGTTTCTACATGCCCGTCCTTACAATCCTCACACAGGTTCGGGTGAGCCCGACAGATCCTGCTCTGAACAATCCAACAAAGCCAATTGGCCCCTTCTACACCAAGAAGGTCGCCGAGGAAAAAATGCGGTCCCTCGGTTGGACGATGGTGGAAGATGTCGCCCGCGGCTATCGGAGGGTTGTCCCTTCCCCGGAACCGATCGAAATCCTTGAGCTTGAAGTGATCCGTCAGGTGCTGGAACTGGGAATCATCGTGATTGCCCTTGGTGGCGGCGGAATTCCAGTCATCGTGGGGGACGATCACTCTATTAAAGGTGTAGAAGCAGTGATTGACAAAGACCGGGCATCGTCCCTCCTGGCGTCAGGTCTCGGACTGGACTGCTTCGTCATCAGCACTGACATCGATCAGGTGTATCTGAACTACAAACAACCCAATCAACACGGCGTCAAACGGGCTACCGCTGACATGATGGAATATTATCTCAAGAGTGGCCAGTTCCCCGCCGGAAGCATGGGTCCGAAAATCGAGGCGGCGACCCGGTTCATTCGCAGCGGAGGCAAGGATGTCTTTATTACATCGACCGATCAGTTGATCGAGGCGATCCACGGTAAGGCTGGCACGCATATCACTGCACGACACGAACACGAGCAGGAACTATGAACCTACAGCATGTAATCCAATCGCAACAGTTCTCCGTTCCGAATCTAATGGAGCTGTTTGGACGTACGCGGCAGATGGAAACAATTGTCCAACGCGGCGGCACCCGCGACTACGACGACAAGATCATGGCATCGTTGTTCTACAGGCCATCGACAAGAACTCGCTTTTCGTTTGAGTCGGCCATGTACCGCCTAGGCGGCAAAGTGCTCTCCACCGAGTCGGCGAAGTCTTTCTCCTCGGCAATCGAAGGTGAACAGCTTGAGGATACGATCCGCATCATTTCAAACTACTGCGATGTGATCGTTCTCCGCCACAATGAAGAAGGGGGCGCACAGCGTGCAGCAGCGGTCTCTCCTGTTCCCATTATCAACGCAGGTGACGGGGGGGGCGGGCAGCATCCGACGCAGGCACTTCTCGACCTCTACACAATTTACAACGAGTGCAAGACACTGGACGGGCTTTCTGTTGCTATGATTGGAGCGCTCGACACGGGGCGCACGGTCCGGTCACTTGCCTATCTCCTGAGCAAATTTGAGAGGGTGAAACTGTACTTCCTCGCCCCTCCCGAGATGCAGATCAAAGAGGACATTGTCAGCTACTTGCAGGAACACGATGTGTCCTTCCAGCTCGAGTCAGATCCGTCAGAGATTATTCCGAAGGTTGACGTTGTATACCAAACGCGCATCGACCGCGAGCGGCTTCAGGGAAAAGATGTGGACCTTTCGCAGTACAACATTAATCCGGATATGCTCAAGCGGATGAAGTCCGATGCCATTATCATGCACCCGCTGCCGCGATCGGTGGAAATCGATCCGACGGTCGATCGTGACCCGCGCGCAGCGTACTTCCGGCAATCACAAAACGGCCTTTTCGTCAGGATGGCATTACTGACGATGCTGTTCGACAAAGAATGAAACACGACTTCACCTTGGGGCGAGTTTTGCATGACAACGCAACAGTATATTGAACTTGAGGAACGATACGGCGCCCGTAATTACCATCCTTTGAATATTGTCATTACCCGGGGTGAAGGAGTCTGGCTCACCGACGTCGAAGGAAAGATGTACCTGGATTGCCTGGCATCGTATTCGGCAGTCAACCAGGGACATTGCCATCCGAAGATCCTGAAGGCATTCACGGAACAAGCACAGAAATTGACTCTCACCAGCAGGGCTTTCCGTAACGATCAGCTTCCCCTTCTCTATAAAGAGCTCCACGATCTCACCGGCTACGACATGGCGCTGCCGATGAATTCTGGAGGTGAGGCTGTCGAAACTGCGATCAAGGCA
>JAPLFP010000267.1 GCA_026390585.1 Ignavibacteriales bacterium
AAAAAACAATCCCCGGACGTTGTGAGTCTGCATAGTCTTGGAGGAGAGCACTTCGGTGTCGAGGCCGCCGACGGTGACCTCTGCGTTTCCAAACCCTTCTGTGCCGCTCGGCGTGATAACCCAGTGCTGCAAGCCATAGGCAATCCGCTCCAAGTCCTTTTTCTTATACTGATAAAGAGGCTTCGAACCCCCCAGTCGTTCACACCATGCGAGCACAAACCGGCGTGGAAGGTATTGATCCAGGACTGTTGAAAGTTCTTTCTTGCTTTGCTCGTTCTCGAGAAGAATCTGCTCCGCATCCAGTTCCGGAAGAAGGTTGACAATAATATTGGAGCCTTCCTCCCAATAGGATGAGGTCTGCAAAATTCCAGGGCCGCTCATGCCGCGATGCGTGAACAGAATGTTCTCCCGAAAGGAGGCTTCCCCGCAGGTTACGGTCACATCGACCGAGATGCCGGCGAGCGAACCAAAAAACCGAATGTCGTCCGGCTTGAATGTCAGGGGTACCAGCCCGGGTCTCAATTTGGTGACCCCGATACCAAACTGGCGTGCCAGCGCGAATGCAAAGTTGGTTGCACCTAGTTGAGGGATGGAGAGTCCGCCCGTGGCGATCACGAGCGAAGCGCAAGTGAAATCACCTTTGGAGGTCTTGAGATGAAACCTGTCATCTTTGCTGACGTCAGTAATGTCACATCCAACGTGTACCGTGACATTTGCTGCACCGCACTCCTTCTTGAGCATCTCAATGATCTGCTCGGCACTCTCGTCACAGAAGAGTTGACCGAGTTTCTTTTCGTGAAATGCAATCTCATATTTGACGACGAGATCGATAAGATTGTCAGCGGTGAATCGTGCGAGAGCCGATTTGCAGAAATGAGGATTTCCCGACAAGTAGTTGGTATGCCCTGCCTCGGTGTTTGTGAAATTACACCGTCCGCCGCCGGAGATGCGGATCTTCTCGCCGACAGACTGATTCCGCTCTAGCACAAGGACCGATCGTCCCCGCTTGCCGGCTTCGATGGCGCACATCAACCCTGCTGCTCCAGCGCCGATGATTATGACGTCATAATGCATGTGTTTCCAATTTTTATCCTTTTGTCATCCCCTCATGTGTTAAGAGGGAATCCAGAACACAGCCTCTATGCCGCTCGGTGCCATGATCGACCTCAGTCCTGGATTCCCGATAGATACTTTCGGGAATGACAGACTGCTCATTGTCTGTTTCCTCTGACAATATCGATGAAATCCAGCAGACCTTCAAATGTCGGATTGTCTTGTCTTGCAGCTCACGAATTCGTACAATCATTGCAGACATGGCGCTCAAAATCACCCTCATCAATCACGCAACGCTTCTCATTCAGATGGATGGGGTTAGTGTTCTGACCGACCCCATTTATTCGAGAACCGTTTCCTTTGCCTTTCCGCGGCGACAAAAGCCGGGCATTCCATTCGACGAACTGCCTCCAATCAACTACGTTCTGGTTTCGCACAGCGACTACGACCACCTGAACCTGAAAACACTTCGCATGTTGAGGCGCAAAGGGCCATCAGCAATCGTGATTCCCAGAGGCCTGGCTCTCTACGCGCGGAAGTCAGGGTTCGAAGAAATCGTCGAGCTGAACACATGGGAGTCGACCGAAAGACCAGACCTCACAATCACTTGCACACCCGCCAAACATCACAGCAAGCGCACTGCGTGGGATCGCACCGGCTCCGCATGTTGTGGTTTTGTCATTCAGTCCAAGAACCATACGGTTTTTTTTGCTGGAGATACCGGGTATGCGGATTTCTTTCAAGAGCTGGGTTCTCGATTCTCTATCGATGCAGCTCTCCTTCCTATCGGCGCTTACAAACCCGAGAAATGGTTCAAGAATGTGCACCTTCACCCCACGACGGCAGTCAGGGCGTTCCTCGATCTCAAAGCTCGGCACCTGATCCCATATCATTGGGGCACCTTCTGGATCAGCGACGAACCGATGGATGAGCCCCCACAGCTTTTGCTTGCTGAGTCAGAGCGTAGTCGCCTTCGTGACAAAGTTCACATTCTGAACAATGGTGAATCGGTGCAATTCTGACGCGCTTGAGGTTCACCTTGTTTGCCCGTACCTTCTGGCATGACAACGTATACCGCAACGACGGAAGGAATTCGAATCACCGTTCAGCCCTTCTATTTGGACGGGCAATCAGACGTTCTGCAGCGCAAGTTTGTCTTCGCGTACTTCATCCGAATTGAGAATCGGACCTTCCAGGCTGTTCAGCTGTTACGGCGACACTGGTTCATTCGGCATTCCACGGGTCGGGTTGAGGAAGTTGAGGGCGAAGGTGTTATCGGAAAGCAACCGATCATACCCGCCGGAGGACATCACGAATATAACAGCTACTGCATTCTGGAGACTCTGGAAGGAAGCATGGAGGGAACCTATCTCATGCAGCGCGAGCAGGGAGAACTTTTCCGCGTCACCATTCCGAAGTTCACACTCCGGGCTGCGGCGAATTAATCCTACCATTTGCCTTTCCCGACATGAATGTCGGGGCAAACTCCTAGATCAAAACTTCCCATTTTAATGAACCTCAATTTCCAAGAGTATGGAACGGGTAAACCCCTTGTCATTCTCCACGGCTTGCTGGGTTCGCTTGACAATTGGCATACGCTCAGCAAGACATTCGCCAACTCGTTCAGAGTCCTGGCTGTCGACCAACGGAACCATGGCAAGTCTCCGCATTCCGATCTCTTCACATACGATTTAATGGCAGAAGATCTGGCAGACCTTCTGGACCATCTGAAAATCCCATCGACTCATCTTCTGGGGCACTCGATGGGAGGAAAGACTGCCATGCAGTTCGCACTCACCAATTCGGGCCGTGTCAAGAGCTTGATAGTAGTCGACATGGCACCCCGCGAATATCCCCGGCTGCACGATGAACTCCTCGATGCACTCGCTTCTGTCAATCTCACCACAGCTGCATTACGCCAGCAGGTCGACGACGAGTTGTCGAAGAGAATTCCCGATTTCGCAGTACGTCAATTCCTGATGAAGAACCTAACCAGAGATTCCAACGGGGCATTCACATGGAAGGCAAACCTTCAGGCAATCCAGAAGAACTACGCGGAGATCGCTCGAGAGATCACATCGGTGCGGCCATTCCCCGGTCCCACATTGTTTGTGAAAGGAGATCGGGCTGACTATGTTCTCGACTCCGACGTTCCAATGATCAAGCGACTTTTCCCGAATGCTCAAATTGCAGGAGTCAACGCGGGTCATTGGATTCATGCGGAAGCGCCAACCGTTTTTGCCGATATTGTCATGAGTTTTCTGCGTGGGGAACCGCACTGACCCCACATCTGCAATCACTTTCCGCTTTGAATTCTCTCTTTTTTCCCCTTAATTGAGGCGCACCAGCGTTCAACCGATTTCCCTCCAATGCAGCTTACATCCGATGACGTAAGAATACTGATTCTTGCCGGCACTGTTTCGTGGACAGCATCAATCCTCCACCATTTCAGACAAGGATACCGTTATGAAAGAGACCGTTCTTGATCGACTACTTCGCTATGTGAAGATCGATACACAATCACAAGATGATGCAGAGGCGTATCCAAGCACCGCAAAGCAGCTTGATCTGCTCAAGATGCTTCTGAAAGAGTTGCAAGAACTTGGGCTCAAAGATGCTTCCATCGATCAATACGGTTACGTGATGGCGACGTTACCAAGCAATGTTCCGGCATCAAGTCCAGCGTTTGGCAAAGTGCCTACTGTGGGCTTGATCGCCCACGTTGATACATCTCCATCCACCTCCGGCACCGACGTGAAGCCTCAGGTCATTTCTCACTATAAGGGTGGAGACATAATCCTCTCCGGTGATACCGCGGTAGTCATTCGGGAGTCTGAGAATCCGGAGCTTAAAAAGGAAATTGGTCGTACTGTCATCACCAGTGATGGAACGACACTCCTCGGCGCAGACGACAAAGCCGGCATCGCCATCATCATGACGGCGATTCAGCACCTGCTGGAGCGACCCAATCTTCTTCACGGAGACATCAAGGTTGGCTTCACCCCCGACGAGGAAGTGGGAATGGGTACGAAGTATTTTGATATCCAGAAATTCGGCGCGCAGTTTGCGTACACGGTCGACGGCGATACGGCGGGCGAGCTCAATAAAGAGACGTTCAGCGCCAATTCTGCGGTGATTACTGTGTACGGCCGGAACATCCACCCCGGGACCGCAAAAGGGATCATGGTCAATTCCATTCGCACGATCGCTGACATCATTGCACGAATGCCTCGTGACATGGCGCCTGAAACGACCGAGGGATATGAGCCTTACATCCATCCGCACATTGTGCAAGGTGAAGAGGCAAAGTCTGTCTTGAAGATTCTCCTGCGCGATTTCCGCACCCAAGGACTTGATGAACTGAAAAAACGACTCGAAAAGATCATCGCCGAGGTTCAGCCGATGCATCCGAAGGCGAAGATCGAGCTCCAGATTATCGAATCGTACCGCAACATGCGCGAAGGGCTTGAGAAGGACCAGCGAGTCCTTGATTGTCTCTTTGAGGCGACAAAACGTTCAGGGATGGACCCAAAATGGGTCCCGATCCGCGGCGGCACAGATGGATCGAAGCTTACTGCGAACGGCCTTCCGACACCGAATATTTTCACCGGTGGCCACAACTACCACGGGAAGACAGAATGGGCTTCTGTCTGGGGTATGGAGAAGTCTGTTGATACTATCGTCAACCTCGCGCAGGTCTGGGCGGAGAAGAGTAAGTAGAAGCGGGCAGAGAGCAGCTTGCAGTCAACAGATCAAGATGGGACACACCCCTCCGCCACAAAGACGGCGGACAGGTAAATCCCCTCTCCCCCGTGCACGAGCCCACGCTTCAGAGGGGACTGGTTGAGCTCGGGAGCCTGCCGCAGTTTTGACATTTGCTTCAAGCGTCCCCTCTCGAGCGATGGCTCGAAGGATGAGAGAGGGGAATAGAGGGGTGTGTTGTAACTCCATCGATCAACACTTGAACCTCTAAACTCGATGAACTTCGTCCAGCAACGAAAAGGGACTCGCCTTATGGAACAAGAAACGGCACCACGGGTTCTCCCAGAAAACGCCTACAAGGAACTCAAGGAAGGTGAAGTGTACCGGCCTGTGATGGATCCTGCGGCTGACGTCCCCGAAGTGACGCCATATTCCGTCATCATGGGATTGGCCATGGCCATTCTCTTCTCAGCTGCGGCTGCGTACTCGGGACTGAAGATCGGCCAGGTGATGGAAGCTGCCATTCCAATTGCGATTCTGGCTGTTGGGGTATCCACACTTTTTCGACGCAAGGGTGCACTTGGCCAAAATGTCATCATCCAATCCATCGGTTCAGCATCGGGAGCGGTTGTCGCTGGCGCCATTTTTACCATCCCGGCTCTCTATATCCTCGATCTGCCGACGAGTTTCTTTCGTCTGTTCCTGGCCGCAACATTTGGTGCTTTCCTCGGTATTCTCTTCCTGATCCCTCTGCGAAAGTACTTCGTCAAGGACATGCACGGCAAACTCCCGTTCCCCGAAGCTACTGCAACGACGGAAATTCTCATGGCCGGAGAACGAGGAGGAAAACAGGCCATCGTTCTCGTCGTGAGCGGGTTGATTGGTGGCTTCTACGATTTTGTGGTTTCTTCACTGGGTTGGTGGTCTGAAGTCGTGACGTCTCGCGTCGTAGGATTCGGGGCCGGCATTGCGGACAAGGTCAGAGTTGTTTTCCGGCTCGACATTCTCTCGATCATCGTGGGACTGGGATACATCATTGGCCTGAAATACTCTGCCATCATTTGCGCCGGATCATTCCTGTCGTGGTTCGTCTTCGTTCCGATCTTCTACTACGTCGGAGATCATCTGGGCGTCCCGCTTGGAGCAACGGCAACAAAGTTGATCTCCAGCATGAGTGCAGAAGAAATTTTCCGTACATACGTCCGACACATCGGTATCGGCGCAATTGCCATGGGTGGCGTCATCGGCATCATCCGATCATCGAAAATCATTGGCGGAGCATTTGGACTCGCCTATCGCGAGATTTTCCAGGCCAAACGTGGAGAGGGATCGACAGAGGTTCGATGGCAGACGGATCTCCGGATGCTCCACATTGTTCTCCTCATCCTCCTTGTCATCATCGCTATCTTTGCCTTCTTCTATCTCGGCGTCGTGCCGACATTGACACAATCGATTGTGGCGCTGCTCGTGGTCGTCATCATCTCATTCCTTTTTACGACAGTTGCCGCGAACGCGATCGCCATCGTCGGAACGAACCCCGTCTCTGGCATGACACTGATGACCCTGATCCTCGCATCGCTTGTCCTGACCCAAATTGGCCTGACAGGCAACGATGGAATGGTGAGCGCTTTGATTATCGGCGGTGTCGTGTGCACAGCCCTTTCCGTAGCGGGCTCATTCATCACGGATCTCAAGATCGGATACTGGCTTGGTTCAACGCCGAAAAAGCAGGAAAGCTGGAAGTTCCTCGGTTCTTTGCTTTCCGCGGCGACGGTTGGTGTTGTCATCATGGTGTTGAATCAAACAGACGGCTTCAAAGGTCCTAATGCGCTGGCAGCACCTCAGGCGAATGCCATGGCGGCCGTCATTCAGCCGTTGATGTCAAATGTCTCCGTACCGTGGATTCTTTACTTTGCAGGAGCGGTGATTGCACTCCTCTGCGTCGTTTTGAAGATCCCGCCACTTGCCTTCGCACTCGGCTTATATCTTCCGCTGGAGTTGAACACACCACTCCTGATCGGCGGACTCGTGGCATGGTTCGTGACCACGCGCTCGAAGGACGAGAAGGTGAACAATGCCCGCTTCTCCCGCGGGACACTGATCGCATCCGGATTCCTTGCTGGTGGTTCAATCTTTGGCGTCTTTGGAGCCTTTATGAAGTTCATTGACGACAAGATATTCGGCTTCCTGCAACCCGCGACTGCCTGGCAGGAATCGGGTGCTGAACCACTTGGCTACGTGATGTTTGTGGTGCTGTTGATTTATATGCTTTGGGATACAATGCGCGCAAAGGTGGAGTAGCTTCAACGAACCCGCGTTATGCTGAAAAACGGTTTTGCCGCGCCATCCGATAAATCGCCAGCCCGCCCGCCGACGTCCGAAGGACTTAGGCGGACCCGCCAAGCGGTCTGGCGGGGACGGCTCGGTCTCCACAAAACCCGAAGGGTTTCGCACTTTCAAAGGCTCTTTTAGCAACCTCGCAGCAACAGCCTCGCAAATCTGCAATTCAATAATCTCAACGGTGGACGACGGATCAGCCGTCGTCCACCACTTCATCAGCACTTCCTAAATGTCATTCTGAGGTCCGACCTTTTCGGGGCAACGAAACCCAGAAGGGGTTTGCTTGAATCCAGCCGTTTGTTTCAACGGATGGCGTGAAGGCATGCCTGGGACATCCTTCGACTCCAGTCGCAAACAACGCTCCTTCCCCGCCTGCGCTGCGCTTCCGCCTACACTTCGTTTCGGCGGACAGGTCGGCGGGCAGGCGCTCAGGATGCGTCAGGGTTTGCTTTACGGTGCTGGGAAAAAAGACAAGACACACCCTGAGCGGAGTCCCGACGTTTTTTGTCGGGGCGGAGTCGAACCCTTCGACTTCTCTCGAATGTTGAACTTGAGTCGCTCAGGGTTCGATCCTGAGCCTGCCGAAGGATCGAAGGGTGTACTGAGCTGGCCTGCACAATGTCCAATGATGAATATCTAATTCTGAATGATGAAGTGCCGTTGGCTGGCCAACGAAACCCTGAGCCTTAGATCTTCACTTAAGCCATTTTTTGTCTCCCTTCGTAAGGGGGACGCGGTCTGATTCTGAAGACCGCAGGGGATTTTCAGCACCTGACGGTGCCATTCCCACGCAGAGCGTGGGAATGAAATGAAGCCACAAAGTCATTGCGAGCGTTTTCCGCGAAGCAATCTATCCCGCGCAGTTCAGATTGTCCCGCTTTCGGATTCCGCCCTCGGGGGGGATTCTAAGAACGGAACTTCGTCGTCCCGCAAAAAAGCAGAGGGACTCCTCGCAATGACTCCGAACGTTTTTGAGATGACTTCCAGGCAAACTTGCTTTTCTCACTCTCAACCCTACCCACCAATATGAAAACCCTCCTCTTCTCATGGGTCCTCTTCCTGTGTTGTGCACACGCGCAGATGACCCAACCCGCGTACGTGGAACGATTCGATTCCACTTCAGTTCCCCTCCTGCCGATCGGATGGAGCACCACCACGAACCGCTTGTCGTCCGGCGATTTCGTCACCACGACATCATCTCCGCGGTCTTCGCCAAATGCAGTTCTCTCCACCAATGCGACGATCTCGCAATCGCTTACATCGCCGCCCCTGAACTTCGCTGGAACCACGCCAGTACGATTGGAGTTTTATGCTTCTCGTTCCAGCAGCCACGCTGCCGGGCTCATTGTCGATGTTTCGATCGACAACGGGATTACATTTCCTATGACATTAACGGACACGCTTCGCAATCCGGGAACGTCAGCGTACGTGCTTTCATCAATTCCCCTCCCCGTAGCACTTGCCAACCAGCGGAGCGTACGATTCCGTTGGCGACTCATTGCAGTCCCATCAGGCGGCGCAACCGGGACTTTTCGCCTCGATGACGTCGCTGTCATCACGATTCCGTCGTTTGACCTCGGACTCACGCGCCTCCAAGCGCTTCCCGAAGCAGGGGATTCTTCCTTCGTCCCAGGCCAGAAGATCACTCTTGGGGCAGCGGTCAAAAACTCCGGAACCCAGAATGCCACGGAATACGAAATTCACTTCTTCCAGGATACCAATTCCGATGGCAAAGCCGAGTTGCCAGAAGAATTCGCCGATGTAAAAGGTAGCAACTTGCTGTCTTCTGACTCGACGCTCATTACGGCAACATCAAATGCGTTGATCGCCGGAGATAATCGGTTCATCGCCGTTGTTTCCTGGCTGTTAGATACGAACCCCTGGAACGACACGGCCTTCGTTGATGTGATAGTGGGAGCAGAACCACGCTCGATCATCATCAATGAAATCATGTTCGATCCGCTTTCCGGCCAGAACGAATGGGTGGAATTCTATCATCGCGGACAAGACCCGATCGACATCGCACGGTGGCGATTCTCTGACCGGCCAACTTCATCGGGGGCAAACGCATTTGTCATCGCGACGATGTCAACCCTCATACAGCCCCGCGACTTCATCGTGGTGGCAGCCGACTCTTCTCTCTTCTCGCAGTTTCCCTCCCCTGCCACGGCAACGCCGACGGTCCACTGTTTTATCTTAAGTCGGTCAAATGGCTTTGGACTCAACAACGATGGGGACGACGTCATTCTTCGTGACGCATTGGGGAAGACAATCGACAGCGTTTCCTATTCTTCTCTATGGCATCATCCCGATGTGACCATCACGAAAGGCCGATCGCTTGAGCGGATCAGTCCTGAGATTGCATCCAACGATAAGCGCAATTGGAGCACTTCACCGTCGTCTCGCGGCGGGACACCCGGACAGCCAAACGGCATATTCACAACCAGCCTTCCATCAGCGGCGTCCCTTTCCATTAGCCCGAATCCGTTCTCCCCTGACGGCGACGGTTTTGAAGACTTCTGCATTATCCGCTACAATCTTCCTCTCACCACTTCGCTCATTCGCATCTCCATCTTCGACATACGGGGGCGATTGCTCAGAACACTGGCAAACACAGAACTCAGCGGCCCGAAGGGTGAAATCGTGTGGGATGGACTTGACGATGCGAAGCAGCGCGTGCGTATCGGGCCCTACGTCGTTTTCATTGAAGCTATTGATGGACAGGCAGGCATTCTTGCAACAGCGAAGGCAGTAGTCGTAGTGGCAACGAAGCTGTGATGCCTGCAAAGGGACATGGAAAATGGAACGGCGACCTTTGCAGAATCCGGTTGGCTGTTCAAAGCCACAAACAAGGGTTGCCGGACATGTATGTGCTCGCGTTACCGTTTCAGAGAGACGAAATAGCTGAAGTACTTACACTCCTTGATTGCTTCGTCATAGAATTTTGTGCTTCTGTAGACATCTCTGATTCTGGAAAAGTACGTCCGG
>JAPLFP010000299.1 GCA_026390585.1 Ignavibacteriales bacterium
GATGACGAAAACGTTCTGGACGCCTTTTCCCATCTGACACAATTTGATCTTGCCGCCGGCCTTTGTGTACATCGTGTGGATGCCAACCAACGCACCGATGCCCGAACTGTTGATGTACGACACGCCGCCCAGGTCCAGGACCAGCTTCCGATTCCCCTGTTCCAGTAAATCGCGAGCCTTGGCCTTCAGTTCGTCTGTTTCCTCCCCGCCGATCAACGAACCGCGCGGCTCAAGGATGGCAATATCCAGATTGTTCATAGTGGTCACTTTAACTGCCATACCGCCTCCCACATTTTGTGCTAGGGGTGAGACTTCCCGGCGCTTGTCCGGGGTCTGGTTGATTATTCAATAGTAGTAATGGCAATCTTTATGCCATGCTCATTCGCTCGAAATGGTTGAAAAATATGGAGTTTTCAGCCGTTGCCATGGCTGTTTCGCGGCCTGGGTTGAAATCTGCATTGTCAATTCAAGTAGAGCGATGGATTATCCTGTAACCTGTTGAAGGACAATCCGTTAGTGGTAATTGCAGATTGCAGGATGGGGTCGGACTAAAACCCGAATTTCTTGCGCTTTCGCCAGAGCGTTGCTGGATCAATGCCAAGGATCTTCGCAGCCTCATCATAGTCTTTGGCTTGCTGAAGAACGCGCTTGATATGGAGTTTTTCCATCTCCTCTAGGGATCGTGCATCACCCGGCTGTTCAAGGGCGGTTCGGACTTCCGCAGGAAGATGAACTAATTCAATGATTCCATTTTGCGCCAGAAGCACTGAGCGCTCGATGACATGCTCAAGTTCGCGCACGTTACCGTTCCACCGGTAGGAGCGGAATGCTTTCAGCGCTTCGGGAGCAAGATCGAGAGGGGTTCCCGGTGAGTATTTCTGTAGAAAGTGTTGAATGAGCAGAGGAAGATCTTCCAAGCGATCACGCAAAGGAACAAGCTTCAGTCGTACTGCATTCAATCGGTAGAAGAGATCTTCACGGAAGGTTCCTTCTTTCATCGCCTCTTCGAGGCTTCTGTTTGTCGCCGCGATCACTCGCACATCAACCTTTTGTGCCGTGCTCTCTCCAAGGCGTTCGAACTCCTTGTTCTGCAGGACACGTAAGAGTTTTCCCTGGATACCCAGCGTGAGATCTGCTACTTCGTCCAGGAAAATACTTCCGCCATTCGCGAGTTCAAATCTTCCCTGACGATCCCTCACAGCTCCTGTGAACGCTCCTCGCACATGTCCAAACAATTCGCTTTCCAGGAGTTGTTCAGGAATAGCTGCGCAATTCACTTTCACAAACGGCATTTGTGCTCGGGCACTTTTCTGATGAAGAAACTGCGCGAACAGTTCCTTCCCCGTTCCGCTTTCTCCTTCGATGAGAACCGAGATTGTGCTCTCAGCAACTCTTGAAGCGAGAGCGATCTGCTCAAGCATTTCGCGGGACTTCGTGATCAGGTCACCAGTGTCCTGAACGAGATTCAACTGACTGCGGAGACTGCGCACTTCGAGGGCCAGCTGATGGTACTCCCACGCTTTTTGGGCAAAGAGCTGAAGCTCCTTGAAATCGAACGGTTTCTGCAGATAATGATATGCCCCCCGTTTGACGGCTTCAATGGCGGTATCGATGGACCCGTGCGCTGTTACAATAATCACTGTAGTATCGGGCGAGTACTTTTTGATTTCCGCCAGCACCTCCATGCCGTCGATCGGTGCCATCTTCAGGTCGACAAAGGCGAGGTCAAACTTCTCACGATGGAGAGCATCCAGCGCTTCCTGCGGTTTTGAGAACAGATGCGTTTCATAGCCGACGGCGTTGAAACACACTCCCATCGTCTTCAGGATATTCGCTTCATCATCAACGACCAAAACTCTCGGCACGATTTGCGTCATTTTGAATTCCTCTCAGACCGAGGTATCGTAAAGAAGAACGTGCTCCCCTGCCCCATACTGCTCTCAACCCATATCGTGCCCCCGTGCGCCTCCACAACTTCCTTCGCAATGGCAAGCCCCAGACCAACACTCCCCGGCGTCGCATCCGTCGATCGTTTCACCTGCACGAACTTGTCGAAAATTGCCTCAATGGCGTCTGCTGGTATTCCACGACCCGAGTCCGAAACGGAAACACGCACAGAATCGCCTGCAATATCGGAGTGGATGGTCACTTTCCCATTCGCTGGTGTGTACCGCAACGCGTTGCTCACGAGGTTGGTGATCACCCACGACAACTGCTGATGATCTCCGGGAACCTCTGGTGTATCTTGTGCGATGTCTGTCTCCAGGCGAATGCCCT
>JAPLFP010000270.1 GCA_026390585.1 Ignavibacteriales bacterium
GAATCCCAGATCGACATCATGGCCGCAAAAGCAGGGATGGACCCTGTGGAATTCCGTCTGCAGAACATGGCCGACAAAAGAATGATCCGTGTTCTCAAATCGGCGGCCGAGAAATTCGGATGGAAAGCCGGGAAGGCTCCCAGCGGCAGAGGATATGGCGTCGCATGCGGCATCGATGCGGGAACCTATGTGACCTCGATTGCCGAAGTCACCGTTGACAAGGGAACAGGCAACGTCCAGGTGAAACGCGTAACTTGCGCACAGGACATGGGCCTGGTCATCAATCCCGAAGGCGCCACGATCCAGATGGAGGGCTGCATCATGATGGGCTTGGGCTACGCGCTGACAGAACAGGTCCATTTCAAAGGTGGACAAATTCTGGAGACCAACTTCGATACATACCAGATCCCGCGATTCTCCTGGCTTCCGAAGATCGAGACATTCATCCTCGAGAACAAGGAACTTGATCCTCAGGGCGGCGGAGAACCGGCGATTGTCACGATGGGGGGCGCAATCGCCAACGCTATCTATGATGCTGTCGGTGTCAGGATGCACCAGCTTCCAATGACGCCGGAGAGAATCAGGGAGGAAATGAAGAAAGGATAGATTTGGTTCTCGAAGTCCTCCATGAAGACACGCAATCTGTTCTGACCCTCTGAGTTGCAGCAGGGAAACTATGACATACATGTTCTGCAAACACCGTGTTCACGATTTCGAGCAATGGCACAGAGTCTTTGTTTCTCATGCCGAAGGACAGAAGAAGGCGGTTCTTCATCTTCTGTATCTTTTCCGCGAAGCGAACGATCCGAATCTTGTCATCTACCTGTTTAAAGTTGACAACATCAATTCAGCAAAAGCCTTCACCGAGACCCCCGATGCAAGCAGAGCCGGGTAGGAATCAGGTGTGATTGGTAAGCCGGAAATAATCCTGCTCAATGATTGACCCTGGAGAATGACACATGCCCCTTTATCTTCCAAAGAAGTCACGCTATGATTCGATGAAGTACAACCGATGCGGGCGCAGCGGCCTGAAGCTGCCGGCGATCTCGCTTGGACTCTGGCACAATTTCGGCGGAGTCGACTCGCTCGAAAATGCGCAGGCGATGCTGAGGCACGCGTTTGACATCGGCATCACACATTTCGACTTGGCGAACAATTACGGTCCGCCGCCCGGGTCGGCCGAAGAAAACTTCGGCAAGATCTTTCGGAAGGACTTCGTCCCGCATCGCGACGAACTGATCATCTCTACGAAAGCAGGTTACCTGATGTGGCCCGGACCGTACGGTGAATGGGGATCACGAAAGTCCCTCATCGCCAGTCTCGACCAGAGCCTGCGAAGAATGGGCTTAGAGTATGTCGACATTTTCTACAGCCATCGTCCCGATCCCGAAACTCCGATGGTTGAGACAATGCTGGCACTCGATCAGATTGTTCGAAGTGGCAAAGCGCTGTATGCGGGAATCTCTTCCTACACTGCAGATCAAACGCGGCAGGCCGCCCGTATCCTGCGCCAACTTGGTACCCCCTGCTTGATTCATCAGCCAAGTTACAGTATGTTCAACCGTTGGATAGAGAATGGGCTGCTGGGGGTTTTGAACGAAGAAGGGATTGGCTGCATTCCGTTTTCTCCACTCGCACAAGGGATCTTGACGAACAGGTATTTGAACGGAATCCCCAAGAACTCACGGGCGGCCAAGCCTCACGGTTTTCTCAAACCGGAGCAGATTACAGAAGAAAAACTTCGCAAAGTCCGTCAGTTGAATGAACTTGCCCAGGCACGAGGTCAGTCTCTGGCCCAAATGGCACTTGCCTGGGTGTTACGATGCAAGGAGGTCACGTCTGCACTCATCGGTGCAAGCAGCAAAGCGCAAATTGACGATGGGGTCGGAGCATTGAAGAATCTGTCTTTTTCACAGGAAGAGTATCAAGCAATCGAGAGAATCCTCTCAGGACAATAGACGGATTTCTCTCATCCAAAGACATTTCGACACTCGAAGCCACCTTAAAGGCGGTCACGCAAAGGCGCAAAGACGCAGAGCCACCAAAACAAATCTATTTTTTACGACTTTGCGTCTTGGCGTGAGATTTTTTTGAGATAGGTTCTAATAACACATCACGGTCAGTACTTGAACGGGAGGTTCAGTATGGCTACAACGATTGACAATCTGAAGGAAGCTTTTGCCGGAGAAAGCCAGGCATTCCAGAAATACACCAACTTCGCAAAGAAAGCCGAGCAGGAAGGGCTTCGCAACATCGCGCGTCTGTTCCGGCTCACTGCTGAAGCGGAAAAGATACACGCCGAAGGTCATCTGAAATCGCTCGAGGGCGTCGGTTCTACCGCTCAGAACCTGCAGTCTGCGATTGACGGTGAGACTTACGAATACACGAAGATGTATCCCCCGATGCTAAAACAGGCAGAAGCGGACAACCATAAGGCGAAGCGGATGTTCGGCTATGCCGTTGAAGCTGAGGCCGTGCATGCGAAGTTGTATACGATGGCACTGGAAGCGGCAAAACAAGGGAAAGACCTGACAGCCGCAGAGTTCTATCTGTGCCCCGTGTGCGGATACATTGAACTTGGCAAGCCCGAGAAAGACTGTCCGATCTGCGGAACAAAGGCGGAGAAATTCATTCGAGGATGACGAATCGAAGTTCGAAGAAAAGCGTCTGTAAGCTCATTCGGAATCGCTCTCATGAAGTTTCCGGCTGCGATTGTATCGCCTTTTGACCATTTGGAGTAAAGAAGAAATGAGATTATTGAAGACGAGTCTTGGTTTGAGTCTACCCCTCATGCTGTCGACTGTTTTGTTGCTTCTGGCAGGTTCAACCGCCTCTGCGCAGTTGAAAGACTCGAAGGCAAAACCCCTCGTTGTTCAACTCAACGGGGAATCAGTCGACTATCAGAAAGTATTGGCCGGCCCCCCGCAGACTGTCTCAATGGAATCCGGCCTCGTGGTCCTGGCTCCAGCCAAGTCAGTCGGCAAACATTCCACAAAGAGCTATGAAGAAGCTGTCATAGTCTTTGCAGGCACCGGCGAAATGAGGATCACCGGTGCACAAACGCTGAAACTCAAACCCAATGTCGTTGCCTATTGCCCGCCGTTGACAGAGCACGACGTTGTCAATACAGGATCGGTACCATTGCGTTACCTGTACATTGTTGCGAAACCAAAGTAGGAATAGATCGAAGGGATCATACGTTCATGTTGATCAAGCGAATTGAATTGCGCTACATAAAAATGGATCTGGTCGCTCCGTTTGTCACCTCGATGGGAGTCGAGACATTTGAGGAGCACATCATCATTCGCGTGGAGAGCGAAGGCATCACCGGGTGGGGCGAATGTGTTGCTCAGGGAAATCCTTTCTACTCGTACGAAACGGTGAATACCGCCTGGCACATTCTGCGGGATTATTTGATCCCAAGTTTGCTCGGCAAGAGAATTGTCTCTGTCGACGAGGCCATTGGGTTCTGTGCGCGGGTGCGCGGTCACAGGATGGCAAAGGCGGGGTTGGAGGCAGCGCTGTGGGATATTTTCGCGAAGGAAAGGAATGTCCCGCTCTCGGAGATGCTTGGCGGAGTCAAAGATCGCATTGATGTTGGAGTCAGCATCGGCATGCAGGAATCGTTAAGCGATCTTCTACGAAGAGTGGCCGACTATTTGCAGGAAGGATACAAACGGATCAAGATCAAAGTCGAGCCCGGGAATGACCTCGAACTAATCTCGGCGATCCGCAAAGAGTATCCCGACATCCCGTTTCAGGTTGACGCCAACTGCTCCTATCAACTGAGCGACGTTGAGGTATTCAAGGCGATGGATAACTACGGTCTTCTGCTTATTGAACAGCCGCTCGGGTACGACGACCTGTATGACCACGCCAAGCTGCAGCAAGAATTGAGAACCGCCATTTGCCTGGATGAAAGTGTTCAGTGTCTCTCCGATGCGCGAGCCGCTCTTGAATTGAAAAGCTGCCGCAGTATCAACATTAAGCCGGGCCGGGTGGGTGGATTCACCGAATCCAAAGCCATTCATGATTTCTGTGCATCGAAGAGTGTTCCTGTATGGCATGGCGGAATGCTGGAATCAGGCATCGGTCGCGCGGGAAACGTTGCCCTTGCTTCACTACCGAATTTCAAACTCCCCGGCGACATATCGGCCAGCGATCGATACTACAAGCAGGACATTGTCGATCCCCCGTTTCGAGTCCTGCCGGATGGAACGATGGTTGTCCCGACAAAACCCGGCATCGGCGTTGAAGTCGTGATGGAGCAGCTGAACCGGGTAACGCAGCACCACGAAGATTTCACTGCAACGTAAATCCGTATTCCAATCTCACCGAGGCTACGAGGTTCCCCGACTGACAACCTGAAAGGTCGGGGCTGCCACCCGATCGAGAAGGAGGCCTCTTGAACTCCGCGAAGTTGTTTGCCCTTGTGTTTCTCTGCACGGTCTGTGTATCAATTCCTTCTGCATCGCAGCAAAAAGTGAAACCGCATCCGGCAGATCTCATCCTGCGTAACGGATTCATCTACACCGTCGATCAAGAGAGAACTGTGGCAGAGGCGCTGGCGATCCGGAACGGCAGAATCGTATTCGTCGGGCACAATGGCGACGTCACAAGATTTGCCGGCAAGGGAACAAAGATCGTCGACCTCGGCAGCCGCATGGTCCTCCCAGGTTTCATTGACAGCCACTGTCATCCGTCCGGCGCATACAAACAGTTTTATGAAATCAGTTTCAATAGCGTACGGACCGTTCCGGAGTACCAGAAAGCCATTCGTGAGTACTACAGGAGCCATTCGGGGGCAAAGTATCTCAAGGGTCGAGGCTGGAGCAACACACTCTTCCCAAAAACCGGTCCTGATAAGAAGCTCATCGACGAGATCGTCAGCGGCATTCCTGTCTCCCTCTCCTCAGAGGACGGACATTCCAAGTGGGTGAATTCAAAGGCTCTTGAGCTGGCTGGCGTCACGAAGAACACTCCGAGTCCCGAAGGCGGTGTCATCGAACACGATCCCATCACCGGTGAACCGACGGGGACACTCCGCGAGAGTGCTGCAGGTCTGGTTGCGAAGCTGTTTCCGGACTACAGCATTGACGAATTGATGAAGGGCTACGAAGCGTATCAGCAAATGGCTCTGGCATTCGGCATCACGACGGCGCATGATGCCGACATCGATCTCGGAAGTAACGAGATCGCGGCGTACACAACTCTCGAGAAAGCGAATCGAATTGCGATGCGTTTTCGCGCTTCACTCTATGTCAGTCCGAAAGATGGACTCAAACAGGTTGCTCCAATAGCCGCTGAGCGGGCAAAACACAAAGGACCTTACTTCCAGATTCGTGCGGCAAAGATCTACGTCGATGGCGTTGTCGAGGGGAGCACTGCGTATCTCAAGGAGCCCTACAAGCATTTGCCGAACTCCCGCGGGGAATTGCTCTGGAAGCCGGAAGATCTCAATGCGATGTGCGCCGAGCTTGACAAAAACAAACTGCAGATTCACGTTCATTCCATTGGCGACGGAGCCACGGGCGTAACGCTCGACGCATTTGCTCATGCAGCCAAGCTCAATGGCAAACGGGATTCACGCAACCTCATCACGCATCTTCAACTCGTTGCCCCGGACGACATCCTTCGTTTCAAAAAGCTCGACGTCATCGCGGTCACACAACCGTACTGGTTCATGAAGGATGATTATTACTATAACATTCAAGGGCCGTACCTCGGTCAGGACCGTGCAGACGTTGAGTATCCGATGGAAAGCTTCTTCAAGGCTGGGGTGACAGTCACTTCCTCCAGCGACTACTCAGTTACCATTCCCTGCAATCCTCTTGTGGCAATCCAAACAGGAATGGCCCGCAGCCGTCTCGAAATCACGGATCCGAAAGAAGTTCTCTGGCCCGCGGAAAAGGCGACGCTGGACCAAATGATTGCCAGCTTCACCATTAACGGCGCCTATGCCAATTTCCTCGAGAAATCAACCGGTTCCATTGAGGTCGGGAAAATGGCTGATCTCATTGTTCTCGACAAGAATCTCTTCAACATTCCAGTCACTGATGTCAGCAAAGCCAGGGTGTTGATGACACTGTTCGAAGGGAAAGAAGCTTTCAAAGACAAATCGTTGAACCCCTAGATTCGCTCGTTGCACATTGACCGGCTTTCAGTCCGGCAGGAGTGATGATGGAACAACTGACAATCTTCTTTGGAGAGAAACCCAGCTTCGGCGGGAAGTGGTTCAGAGTGACCCAGATTGCCTTGGGCATCCTATTCATGATACAGGGACTCGCGACTATGGGGAAGATGTCCTGGTTTTCTCCTTTCATATTCGGCTATGGTGCTATCCTGGTTGTTGCCTTCCTGTTGGGACCGCGCTTCTCAAGGGCATGTGCAATCACACTTGATGATCGGGGTATCAGGGGTAGAATCTCATACTCGGATGAAATCGATCTTCTCTGGGAAGATCTGGCGCTCGGCGAAATCAAGATGTTCGGGCTCATCCTCAAGACCAAAGGGGGCAAGACAATTCATATCGACCTCGGGAACTTCACCTATGATCAGCACAAGCATGTCAAACCGAAGTTGATCGATATCCTCGGAGCGAGAGGCCTGCTCAAAAAGCCGGCGTCAATAATAACGCAAACCAAGGGGTGATCGTCACATGGCTGTAATGAACAACACGAACGCAGAGCACTATACGTGGGGAGCCGGTTGCGACGCCGGGCGGCTTCTGAATTGAGCAGATCTCTCTGTCATCCAGGAACGAATTCCGCCCGGACTCGGAGAATTGCTGCACTATCACACCCGCGCCAGACAGCTGTTCTACGTCATCGAGGGGAAACTGGAATTCGAACTTGCAGGTGAAAAGGTCTTGTTGGCATCAGGCGATTCCATCGAAATTGCGCCCGCGCTAACACCATCGCGTCACAAACACATCTGACGCAGATGCTCGTTTTCTTGTCGTCTCATCCCCCTCAACAACCAACGATCGTGTCAGCTTGGGATGATGACTCAGGAACAAAACGCAACGCTGAAGCGCGAAAGTGCTTGTCCCATTCTCCGAGGTACTCGACGCAGAAAAGATCCTAAGAAGTCTCAGTCTCTTTTCACTCTGAAGGAACCCATTGAATGAAATCCAAGCACAAATCCAATTCTGCCACTCGACACCTCGACCGACGCGATTTTCTGAAGACCGGCCTGACAGGCGGCCTCTTCGCTGCAACATTGCCAAGCCTGACCGCTGCAAACGAGATCGATTCTTCTTCCCCTCCGTCGCCGGACATTAAACCGTTTGCACTGGATGAGATCACGATTGCGGAGCTCCAGACAGGAATGAGTGCGGGCAAGTACAGTGCTCGTTCTCTCACAGAGAAGTACGTCGCCCGAATCAAATCCACCGACCGTAAGGGACCCGAACTCCGAACTGTCATTGAATTGAATCCTGATGCGCTCGCCATCGCGGACGCGCTCGACAAGGAGCGAAAGGAAAAAGGTCCGCGTGGTCCGTTGCACGGAATTCCCGTGTTGATCAAAGACAATATCGATACGGCCGACAACATGGCAACGACGGCAGGATCATTGGCACTCGTAGGATCGAAACCGCCCGGAGATTCTTTTGTGGTCCAACAGTTGCGACAGGCCGGGGCGGTTCTCCTTGGCAAGACCAATCTGAGCGAATGGGCAAACATTCGTTCCAGCAGGTCGACAAGCGGCTGGAGCGGCAGAGGCGGCTTGACGAAAAACCCTTACGCGCTGGATCGTAACACTTCCGGCTCAAGTTCCGGCTCAGGAGCTGCTGTTGCTGCCAATCTGTGCACGGTGGCAGTCGGCACGGAGACTGATGGTTCCATCATCAGCCCCTCTTCGATCCACAGTGTCGTCGGAATCAAGCCGACGGTCGGCCTCATCAGCAGAACAGGTATCATCCCTATTTCTCACACTCAGGACACGGCCGGTCCGATGGCCCGTAGTGTCAGAGATGCAGCCACTCTCCTCAGTGCACTTGCGGGCATCGATCCTGACGACAAGGCAACACTCCAGAGCAAAGGAAAGTCTCTTGCGGACTACACTCAATTCCTTGATGCAAAGGGACTTCAGGGCGCGAGGATTGGCGTGGTGCGCCGATATTTGGGCTTTCACGAGATGGTTGATTCGCTGATGGCGAAAGCGTTTGATGTCATGAAACAGAATGGTGCCACCATTGTCGACCCGGCAGACGCTGACGCTCTCGGCCAGCTCGATAAGAACGAGAGTCTTGTGTTGCGCTACGAACTGAAGGCTGACATGAATGCCTACCTTGCACGGCTTGGTCCAAATGCGCCTGTGCACACGCTCAAGGAGATCATCGAGTTCAACGAGCGCAACAAAAGAACCGAAATGCCATACTTCCAGCAGGAGACATTCATTGAGGCAGAGG
>JAPLFP010000301.1 GCA_026390585.1 Ignavibacteriales bacterium
TATGCTTTGTGAGACTCACTCCCGATGAAAAACAGCAACACTTTTTGAGCATTATACCCATTGCGAGGAGCGAAGCGACGAAGCAATCCGTACTGGGAAAGGATCATTCCGCTCTTTGAATCCTTCTCGAAGCGGAATCCACGAGCAAAGAGGCGTTACGTGTCGATAACACCCGTGAAGATGACATTCGACAAGATCAGAAAATCTGACCCGGCGGATATGTTTCGATGTGTAGTGGATTTTCCGCTGCAGGTAGAAGAAGCCCTGCGCATCGGAGCGGGAGCATCGCTCTCTGTTGCATCCGACAGTGTCAGGTCGATCGTGCTGACGGGCATGGGTGGGTCAGCCATCGCCGGAGATCTTCTTCGCTCATACCTCGCGGAGGAGCTGCGGATTCCTTTTCTCGTCAATCGTTCCTACAGTCTGCCCGGCTTGGTAGATCGAAACAGCCTCGTGATCGTGTCGAGCTATTCCGGCAACACTGAAGAAACAATAGCCTCGTATCGTGACGCGATACGTCGAAAGGCAGCCGTACTCTGCATTACGACGGGTGGAGAAGCCGAGCGTCTGGCCAGCAAACATGGACATTCCTGTATCAAAGTCCCGCCAGGTCTCCAGCCCCGGGCAGCGCTGGGATATTCGTTCTTTCCCCTCCTTCTAGCACTCTCGCGCATGGCATTCATCAGACCTCGGCCTGCAGACATCAGTGAGACCGTCGCCGCGCTCAAAAAGAAGTCGCAGATCTACGCAGATCTGAAGAGCCCGGAAAACAACGCTCTGCAAATGGCGAAGCGTTTGCAGGGTAAGCTCCCTGTCATCTATTCTGCGTCTGATCGATTCGACGCAGTCAATGTGCGGTGGCGGGAACAGATCTGTGAAAACTCGAAACATCTGGCGTTTGGTCACGTCCTTCCTGAAATGAATCACAACGAGATCATCGGATGGAAGGTCGATCGCGAGTTGTTGAAGAAGATCGGTGTTGTGATGTTGAGGGACGTCGGTACGCATCCGCGGGTGCGGGTTCGTGAAGAGATTACTAAAAGCATCATTCGGAAAAAAGCATCGGTTGTTCTTGAAGCGTGGAGCGAAGGGACATCTCTGCTTGCGAGAACATTCTCCCTTGTCTATACAGGTGACTGGGTGAGTTACTACCTTGCTATCCTCAACAACGAAGATCCTACCCCCGTGAAGGTGATTGATTATTTGAAGGGTGAACTTGCAAAAGACTGATCAAGAGAAGAGTTAATTGGTGAATGGTTAATTAGTGAATAGCTAGTCTGTGGGTGAATTCATCAGCCAATTAACCAATTAACAAGTCACTAATCACCAACCATGCATTCACCGGATTATTTCTGCATATCGTGAATCGCGCATTTCTCAAATATCTGCTTTTCCTCCTGTTACTGGCGCAGACCGCGTCCGCCCAATTCTACTACTTTGGCCGCAACAAAGTCCAGTATACGAATTTCGACTGGAAGGTGATGCGAACGGAGCATTTCGAGATTTACTACTACACAGAGATGAAAGAGCTGGCGGAGCGCGGAGCACAGTTTGCCGAGGAAAGTTACCGGGCGCACGAGCAGCAGTTCAATCACACCATTAGCCACCGAATCCCGCTCGTCTTCTACAGTTCGCACCTCCATTTCGAGCAGACCAACATTACGCAAGATTTTATCCCTGAAGGGGTTGGAGGCTTCTTTGAATTTCTGAAGGGACGGGTTGTCATCCCCTACGACGGATCGATGAAACGGTTCGAGCACGTCATCCGGCATGAGCTGGTTCACGTGTTCATGCATAGCAAGATCAATCGTGTTTTGGTCGACCATCGCCAATCGCAGGATCGCACTCCCCCGCTCTGGTTCACGGAAGGATTGGCTGAGTTCTGGTCAAACGCCTGGGATACTCAGGCTGAAATGGTCATGCGGGATGCTGTGCTGAGCAATTATGTTGTCCCGCTCAACGATATGGACAGGATCTACGGCTCCTTCTTGATGTACAAGGAAGGTCAGAATCTCCTTGCGTTCATTGCTGAACGCTATGGTCCAGAAAAGATCCTTCTCCTGATGGAGAACTTCTGGAAGGGGGCGTCGTTCAGCGAAGTCATGAAAGCGACCATCGGGAAAACGTACAAGGAATTTGATGAAGAATGGATCTATCACCTGAAGAAGCAATACTACCCGATCATGGCCAGGGAGGACCTGCCAAGCGGCGTGACGAAGAATGTCGTTGATGTCGGTTTCAACATGAAGCCGCTCTTTTATAACCGTGAAGGGAAACGCGAGCTCTACTACGTCGGCAATCTAACTGGGTTTACCAGCATCTATCGCGTCGACCTGGACAAGGAGAAACCAACGCCGGAAGTACTGGTGGAAGGGGAGCGGACGAATGATTTCGAGGCGTTTCACCTTTTCCAGAACAAGCTGGAT
>JAPLFP010000353.1 GCA_026390585.1 Ignavibacteriales bacterium
AGACGCAGCCGCGCCCCGTGTCAATGGTGGTAAACCGTGATGAGAAATTGTCAAATTCATCCTTTGTGATGTGAGGTATCGGTACGTTGAGCAGGCTTGGTGTGGGAGTTAAGAGATTGTAGAGAGGTTGAGCCTGACCCCTAAGAACATCTTCCACGATCGCGGATAATCGTCCCCCTTCAACCTCTCCTGCGACAAGTGTTATTCCCATCGACATTGCAGTCCTGAGATCGGCTGTCACACCGATCATGGCGAGCATGCCGCTCACGTGGAATCCGCCGATCAGTACCGGAATCCCATGCGGCCGGAACTTCGATGCAATATCCAAAGCCCGGGGGTACTGGTTCGATTGTACACCAACAAGCATAACAATGGACCTCACTCCCGAACGTTTTGCATCACGAATGATCTCCTTCACTGGTATCCACTCAATTGCTTCATCAATCTTCCGGATATTGAGTGCGACTCCTTTCAAGAAAGGAGTGTTCACAAGATCCTGCACGAGCGTGCCAACTTGCGTCAGAGTGTTGCTGCGGATGACGCCGATGCGTGTTTTGATCGGATACCCGTCGTCTGTGTAGTTGGTGGGACGGATCAGCGTCACATCCAATTCGTGAACGCCACGTTCTTTCATCGTCGGGAGGCCGGTTTGCGTATCCTCAAGCCGCCTTGCTTCGTTGCTTGCAGCGAGACCTGGCATGGTTCTTCCTTCTGAGAGTTGGGGGTACTGCAATTGTGCGACCGCGCGCGTGGGGTTTGCTGACACTCATGTTTCAATCACCCATGAGTCAGTGAGCTCTCCGTTGAGGTCATTGAAACAACGGCCATCGCGTCCACGACGATCCCATCAAGAAAGGTGCACGTGTGTGTTCGGTGCTGAAATTGATATCGAGCGCTTTTTGCGAGGCACACTCTTTACGTGAAACGCCGAATCAATTTCGATAATGTCGCCCCCAGGTCCGTAGTGCACAATTCGGCCCGTTGTATCATATCGATGGAATGAGAGATTTCTGGTGTATGCGTTTTGGTCGCGTGCTTTCTTCGCTGTGTGTATTCCCCTGCGAATGAAAGTCCACAACAGAGAGAGCGGCGAGAAGTCCATACGAAGATTTCAATGAATGTGAATGTGCGACAGGTGAGACTGCAGCAATCCGGTCAGAGAGACTTAGGGCAAAGCAGCGCCTTCAGACCGCTTCACCGCTTTCTCCTCCATCATCCTGCCAGCGCGAATCATCTCTCAGGTCGGTGGATTTTGTCCTCATGTTTCCCGGTTGCCTTGCGCTTTGAGTCCTCGATGCCCTTTCATCGTGTTGCCCAATGGACTTCAGCCCGTTCAACCATTTATAGAAATCTTGTTCAGGGTCTTGAAAGGGAGGCGAACTGCCCCTCTGGTTTGCTTGAGTATTGTCATTCTTCATGACCAAACCTTCCTAGTTGACCTTGCGGAAGCGGTGACGGTGGAATCTCCAGGTGCTCTTGGCGCAGGGTTTTTTTCTGATATCGTCGATCTGTAGAGTGGATAGGATTTTGCTTCTATGATATGTAGCGCAAGTACTTCTCCGTTCATGGTTTCCTGCCACCCGACAAATTCAGCCCCCGAAACCGATGGCTTCTTCTTCCCACTTTCTCGGTTTACTGTTTGCCGTAGTCTTTCTAGAGCGCCCAACGTAATCTCCGGGATCGAGTGACGGTCAATGTGCTACGAAACTATGTTGATTCTTTGCGATGATGCATGTCCCTCAATCGCAGTCACAAGATCTCAACTATTCGACGAACACATTCAGCCGCTCCAAACGGATCATTTTCCTTTTCTAGGCGATGCCTTTGATTTCCTGTGCCGTTTGTCAGATTTCTTTCTGCTGCTCAATGCTTTGTGCAACTTCATCAACTTGCTATTGGCTTCTTTGAGCTGTTTGACGATGATCTTGTACTCATCCACACGATGCCTGGCTTCATCTTTGGCAATGCCGTATTTCTCTTGAAGCCTTCCCACAAGCTCTTCATACTTGCCAAGGATAGCCGACAGTTCGTCGTTCATCATTCTTCCCCAATGATAAACAGCTTTTCCTCTTTTCTGCTTCCATTGTCCTTCGAGACGATCCCAGTTCACGGTGATTCTTCTTCTGTTGTTCTATTCTCCAAATGATTCTACCTTGTTCTTTGTGTGCCCCTGTTTCTTTGCATGGCTCTCGTTGCTCTTTCTTCGACCACGAGTTCGGGAGATGATGCCCCTCCGCATACGAGCATGGACACCATCCCTTTGAATCCCAAGAAGAAAATACCGATGATTTTGCGAATGGGGAATAGGTCAAAGGGATGAAAAAGGGATTAATCCCTTACAGGACCGATACCTGGACCGGAGTCGGTCAGCGCCCTTTTCAGGCGAGGGAGAATCAATGAACACGGATGTTGTGCTTGACGAGGGACCGGACGGTTGAATCCCCCGCGGTTCCGTGGGGTTGTCATGGATAAAGAGAAGACTGCTGAGATGGGTGGAAAGAGAGGTTCGGCGAGAGTTAGGAATTGTCTTCGTGGACAAAGTTCGCAAGTTGCAGACGACTATGCAGCGCCAACTTCTCCATGATGTTATGCACGTGGCTTTTCACCGTGTGGGTGGCAATGTTGAGGCGCTGAGCTATTTCCTTGTTGCTCAGACCATCGGCAATCAGCACAATGGTTTCACGCTCGCGCTTTGTCATTCGCACTACATTGTTCGTTTTTCCTTTCCTCTTCTTGAGAGCAAGCGCAACCACATGAGAAAAGAGTGAATCGGTCAACGATGGCGGGAGGACTTTTGCTCCTCTTACCACCGATCGTATGGTCCCGAGGAACTCTTTTACCGTCGCGTCTTTCAGGATGAAACCCGATGCCCCCGCCTCTACAAATTCAAGAATATCGGATTGAGATGGAACGAAGCCCATCCCGATCACCTTCGCATCAGGAACGTTCTTCCTTACCGACTCTACGACAGACAGTTCGTTGAGATTCTTCAGCCCTACGTCCAAAAGAATGATATGAGGTTTTGTCTGGTTTGCTTTCACCAGAACATTGTTGCCACTTCCAACGGTGGACACAACATGCATATCCGCTTGCTCATTGAGCATAAGAGTGAGTCCATCGCGCAAAACGCGATTATCTTCAATGATGAGTATTCGAATGCTTGCCATAGTCACTCAAACGCGAAAGAATTTACATCGGGTGGATAACCTGCCGCAAGGAAACGATGCAAGCCCAAGATAATAACTTTTCAAACATGGGTCAAATGAGGCTTAGAAAGAGTGGACAATTTCGTACGGCGGGGGGGTGAGCGATGCAACACATTGCTCGTGGCAGAAGGAGTATGGGGGGCTATGGGTTGACGATGCGAAGCGTCATAAGCAGATGGAGCAGAAGAATAGACGCTTATCGTTAGTCCGTGTCAAAATGAGAAACCCGCTTGCGCAACAAATAACAATCGTCCCTTTTTCTTGATGGGTAAAAACGGGGCCAATTCCAGACCAATATTGATCTTTTTGGTAAAGCCAATATTGACTATTCGTACCATCTCCGCCAAATCCAGAAACATCGACAAGGCAAAACCGCCCCGAGCGGTTCCAACATCAACCGGGGAATTCACGCCAAACATTCCTATCCCCGCGCTGACAGGGAATCGATTTCCTGATCCTGGATCAACATAATAGAACCGTATCATTGCGCTGGTGTTTCCGTATTGAATCGTATCGTTGGCTCGTGTATCGTACAACACTTTGGGGATGGCGAGTGCAAATCCCACTTCGATTCTTGAACCTCTCACCCGAAAATATTGTGTCACAGTGTTAGAACGATCAACTGCACCGATCTTGATGGTGTAATCGGGTTCGATATGGATACCAAGAATTGCCCAATCAGGCAGTGAATCTATCGGCACCATCACTTGTTCAAGTTCTTCCGGACGGATGTTGGCGAACGCACCGTAGGCGGCGCGATACTGAATGAACATTGCGCGATCTTTGTAGGCATCGCCACGACTTCGATATGTTACGACACGTCGTTCGTACGATGGAGCCGCCATTCCATCTCTCAGCTGAATCGTCGTTGTTATTCTAACGAACTGGGGTCCCATCCGAGCCCGAATACTATCGCGTTGAAACCGCACCATGAGATTTCGAATTTGCTCGCGATCCAGTGTAATTGCCGTCCGGATATTACTGCTGCCGGCTTCGGGAATAATGCTGACGTATCGATTGAGTTGTTCAACGTCCTGGTATTCTTCCACCGTTACAACACATTCCGTGTCATAGCGAAATCGTCGCCTCTCGGAGTCCGTGACTCTAAGCTTGATGGGATATAATCCTGGGGTCACATTCATAGGAATGACAGTAACGTACCTCAGTCGTCCAATTGATTTGAGCGTTGCTCCTTCGATGAGCAGTATTGGAGTAATGATTCCCGCCGTCGCGGTATTATCGTTTCGTTGAATGACCAAAAGAACCGTGTCACCCGGAAAGTAGATCGACTTGTCGACAGAGAGATCGATCCTCTCATCCTCGTCCGTAGACTGAATGAGTATCGTAGTTTTCGACTGTGCATGGGTGCTGAGTATTCCGATAACACAAAGCAGAATACATTTAACGAGTTTTGATTTCACCATGTCGTCTCCTTGGTGAACATTATGATTGCCTCACACGGAAAAGAAACGAGCGATCCATACTCACGGTCCGCCGCCTTTACCCTCACCGTGTCACCCTGCAGGTCGCCACGGCGGCCGGCTCATTCGCTTTGCCAGGACCGCCTTTGCCACCTTTGTCTCAGTGCTTTTCACTCTTGCCGACCTTATCAGGATACCCGGACTTCGTGGTGTGAGTGCCGAGCAACCCCTTTTCGATATAAGCGCCGACAGAGTTACCATCCGGGCCGAAAGACCGCTTCACTTGCTGGACGCTGCCCGAGTGGTTGACCGTTACGGTAATCACGTCCTGGTCCGTGTTGCCGCCCGTGCCAGTCACCTTCACTTTGATCCTGTGGTCGCCGTCGGAAACTTTGGTCGCGTCAAAGCGCGCGCTCCACATTTGTGTCTCGCCGATGCGGGCTAGCGGCACTGCCTGTCCACCGTCGATCTGCATGGATACCGAAGCAACGCCCTTGTCATCCCAAACTTTGGCGCGAACATCTGCCGTATCCTTGACGACTTGTGAACCACCGATCATGAGCAGTTTATCCGCTGGTGAGGTGATCATCACAAACGGCCAACTCCCCATCTGCTTGAACTTCCAACTGACCACACCGTTATCGAGGTTGGTGATTGAGAACCCTACCGGCCCTTCACTCACCAGGCCGGTTGAGCGCGTGGTAGCATAGATCGTGTTTCCATCGTTAGAAACATCGTTGTAGTGCGTGTATCCTGCATCAACCATGATCACATTGTCACGCTGGATCACTTCCTGCAATTCCGATACCTGGGCATAGCTGTGCATAAAGATCACACTCTTGAGACCGGCCTTCGCCGCTAGATCCAGATCGTTAGTCAGCCAAGAGTTCTGAGCATCGCTGATGCCGCTCATCACGTCCAGAAACACGAAGTGGTACCTATCCGCCGTAAAGCTCTGGTAGTTCACTGGCTCCAAATACTTGTTGTAGAGAGTGGTCCCGCCCTTGTGATCGCGACCGCCCAAAATGGCATACAGCGGCACCTGCAATTGATCCGTAGCTTGCTTGATGAGTTGGAACTCACTCTCGGTGTTATCATTCGTGTTGTCGCCTGGCAGTAGCGCGAAATTCACGCCGTTCTTGAGATAACGATTGACGCAATTGATGATAGTCTTGAAGTCGGCATAGTTCTGCTGATCACCGGTGGTGATAAGCAAGTCACCGAAGTGGACCCAACTGACCACGCCAGGATTAAGGATATTCGTGGTCGCACTGAGGGCGGATGGATTGACTGGGGTCGATCCGGATGTGCTGGACACTTGTTGCGCGGTCTGGGCAATCGCCGCCGATGTGCTGGTGACGAACATTGCGGCCGCAACCGCCACAAACGCCAGGGGATACATTGCTTTCGGTTTCATTCTACTACCTCCCGTTTAGATTTTGGGTTCTGTGTCGCCCGTTCCCCAAATTGCGCACCTTGCGATAGTTGGTTCTTCACTCGGTTGAATCACTGAACAGTTGCAGACCTTACTTCCTATTTCACCTTTTTGAAATCGATGTATCCCCGCTCCACATCTGTGTGCTGTAATTGCACGCGGAGTCTGTGACCAACATCTGCGCCTTCGAACCCGCTCACCAGTCTTCCTTCGACCGGTGGATGCAGAAGACGGACCCACGTTCCTTTGTCAGATGCGCCGGTGACGATCGCATCGAACTGTTCTCCGATCCTTGTTTCCAGCAGAATTGCGGCGGCGGATTTTGTGACCTGCCGTTCGACCTTTTTCGCCGCATCCTCATTTTCTGTGCAGTGTTTTGCGAGCATCTCCAATTCATCGATCGTATAGGGCATGGGATCTCCCGCCATCGCAGCATTCAGTAACCGCTGCGTGATTAAGTCGGGATACCGACGGTTCGGTGCTGTCGAGTGAGCGTAGTCTTTGACCGCAAGACCGAAATGTCCGGCAGAACTCCCTCCCGGAAGTTCGACCATATACTCACCAGCGCCTAAAAGCTTGATGACACTGAGAGAGAGATCGGGAAAACGGAGAGGATCGGCAGATTTTCTGGATATCAGAAATTCATCCAGCGCCTTTGAATCAGACTCTTTGGGAAGTGTAAAACCCTGCTCCAAGGCAAGCTCGACGATTCGATCCCAGCGTTTTGGTGTCCGCACAACTCGGCGAAGGGACGGCAACTTCTTGGCTGCAAGGTATCGTGCCGTCACACCATTTGCCGAGATCATGAAGTCCTCGATGATATCTTTGGCCTCATTCCTTCTTTCAGCTTTTAGATCCTTGATTTCGTCTCCGTCGAAGACAGGGTTGGCCTCGATTGTTTCGAGATCAAGCGCACCGTGCTGGTGCCGGAGGGATTTCAGCTTCTGGGCTACGCTGTCCTGCAGCCGGAGATTCTCCTCGAGGCCTTTGACGATGCCGATTTCCTGAGGCATCGGCCCGCTCCCTTCCAGCCAACCCGCAACGCTGTTGTAGGCAAGCTTGGCATGATTGCGAACCGTCGCTCTATAAATGTCTGAGCTGCGAAGCGACCCATCGCCGGAAACAACCATTTCAACGATGAGGGCAAGGCGGTCTGCTTCAAGATTGAGAGATGTGAGATCGGTCGAGAGCTTCTCGGGCAGCATCGGAAATATTTGGGCGGCAGTATAGACCGAGGTGGTGTTGTGCTTTGCATGCTCATCAAGGGCTGACTGATTCTTGACAACAGCTTCAACATCAGCGATGGCGACCAGGATTCTTGTGGCCCCCTCGGGCATGGCTTCGGCAACGCTCAGCTGATCCAAATCATTCGAATCGTCATTATCGATGGAACACCATGCAAGATTCCTCAAATCACGCGTCGAGGCTTCAACGTTTGTGGCAGCCCCATGAATTCCGTTGAGCTCGCTCATCGCCTGAGCAGAAAAATCGGGGAGAAGTCCTCTTTCCATCATCGCCCGACGTGCAATTCTTTGCAGGATGGCACGGTGTTGTCTGTCCTCGGTATTTGTCATGCTGGCACCGACAAAGGACTTCTACCTTTCGGTTCTTTCATTATTTCAGTTCCTCGTGAGAAAGTGTTTGCGTTCTTTCCGCCGGTCAACATTGACCATGATGACTGTTCCCGTAGAGCGATCGTCCAAGGCGGACAGATTCTGCTTCTAAAACATTATTGGACTTCTCCATCATACAAAACAATTTCTTTTTCACTCACAATCCAAGAACATTCCGCACTCCCGTGCGAAGGGCAAACCATTCATACTGGAAGAACGGGTCGTCCCGCACCCGCGTGTAGTTCACAACACCGATCTTCATCGAACCCGGCATATTGCTTCTGCGGATCGTGAGGGCATTGGCAATGAACGAGGTGATGGCGTTGGACAAGCCCTTTTCGCTTCCGGCCTCGTTGTCAATGGCTGCGAGGGTCAGATCTCTATAGACTCCCCGCACGGTACCGCTGGCACGTCCGGAAACAACATTAATCTCGTAGGTTGCTTCCTTAAGGACACCCGACTTGATGCGTATATGATCGGATACCTCAAGAAATGAATTGAGCGCTCTGAGATCCATACCGCTCAGGGAACCAGAGTATTGGAACGAGCATTCGCGCGATGCCACGGGAATTGTGAGATTGAGTTTCATCATTCCGGCCTTCACGAACTTTGTTTGTGCGTGGATGACCAATGCAGCGCCACGCGGGCCATGATTGGCAATTCCTTCCGCCGACACCTGCATGCTATCAAACGTTACAATTGCCGGCTTTGCGCCAACCGCAAATCTCTCAGCGTACTTCAGCTGTCCATTTGTGATGCTGAGTCGATCGACCTGCAGAGTTCCTTTGATCGAAGACAGAATCTCGTTCGGCATAAGGAACCCTGAGGTGTCTCTGCTGTCGGGCTTGTCCTGGTTCAGCAGAATGTCGAGGGACGCATCGTCGATTTGAACGGAACGGGCACGGTAGTTCTTCCCGTGCAGCAATTCGAGACATGCCAAACCCATGACCCTGGCCTGCGGAACAAGGAGGCGCAACCGGTTATTTCTGAATTTGCTCCTTGCAAAGAATTGTTCATCATCGCCCAGAGGTTGAAGCTTCACGGCTTCAACGACCATCTCCGAATCCCGCGCCGATACACTCAGTCGTTTGCAGCGAAGTTCGTAGTGCGACGGCGGGAAGGTCAACACGATACCATGGACGATCACCTCTGACTTGGCAAAGTCATTCGGTGCAAGACTTCCTCCCCAAAGAAGATGCATCCAGCTGATCCCGCTCACGGAGAACGGACCGATATTGCTCGAGAATGTGCCATCGGTTGCGCGCAGCTCAACGAAGTCAAATCCAAAACGGTTCTTGAAGACGCTGAAATTCATGGCGGAAAGGCGAATCGAGTACGCGGGATACGCTTCAGCAAAAGCCTTTGTGATCCTGGGTTTGATGAACCAGTTCACAAGGGGATCAGGGAAGAGCAGGAGAGCCAGCACGCAGACGAGCACTATTGCTCCAACGGCAGTGCCAGCACGCGATGCCATCTTCTGCGGCGACGCCTTTCGTCGGTTAGTTGGTGGACGCTCATTCTTCATTTGCTCTGACACCCTGCTTTCTCTGGCACGATCGCAATGCATGTTCTTTTCCGAAAAGCTTGGCTGCAAAAATCAAATCAAACTCACGAATGCAGCAAGCCCGGATAAAACGATCAACGCGCCTGAAATCCTGTTGACCCACCTGAGCCCACCTGCGTCCAGCTTCTTTCTGAAGAGGGTGACAACCCAACCAAGAGTCAGAAACCAGAGAGCCGAACCTGCAAACACTCCGATGACAAGTATGCACGCTGAAATGAAAAAAAGCTCATGTCCCAGCCCAAAGGCAGCGAACACAGCAACAAAAGCAAAGATGGTCAATGGATTGGTGAGTGCGAGGAAGAAGGCAGATATGTACGATCCCAACAATCCCTTTTTGTCGAAGGGGACGATAGGATCCTTGCGCTTGGCACGAAACGTCCTTATTCCAAGAAACACGAGCAATCCCCCTCCAGCCAGACTTAGCCAAAAATGCTGGCCGGCGATCACATCCGAGACAAACGTGAGACCGAAGGCAGCCAACCCGCCGTACAGCGAATCTGCGGTCGCAGCCCCAAGTCCGATGATCATGCCGCGTGAATGACCCTCAGCCAGTGTCTTCCGGATGCACATGATCCCGATCGGTCCAATAGGCACCGCCATTGCAAATCCAATAATCAGTCCTTTGAGGAAAAAAATCGGTTCCATACTACAATCTTTCAATTCAGATTGTGTTGCACGACTCACACATTTCTATTTCAAAAAATCTGGTTGCCATTTCATGGTTATGCCTGTCGCCTCGGATGAAGAATACAATCCGAATGAGATATTTTTGTCCTGGAAACGATGGAGTTCGGGAATGAGTATGCCGCACAACGCCCCTACTCCTATGCCAACCATTATGTCGGAAGGAAAATGCTGGAGCGCTTTCACTCGAAAGTATCCCAAAATGAGAGGGGGAATTGTCGCTGCCCCGTACAAAAGATATTTGTTGTCCCCTATTTCAGGATGGTAATCACTGTAGACTTTCACCAAAAAGAACGTAGATGCCGCGACAACGCCGACATGGCCGCTGTAGAATGAATTCCGGTTATTGCCTGTTTTTCTCTGCTCATACGTAAGTTGATCATAGTACGCTGCAGGACGGATTCTATTTTGAAAGGTGGGCCCGAGAGGACTCCATTCATAAATATTCGGTGTTATAGACATGGTCTCCACATACATGAGGAGCACGTCGGACCAATCGCGCCTGATCCGTTTATCAAACATGAGCAAAACCGGAAGAACAACGCTCGTCGCAACGGTGTAATCTGAATAATTGGCGAAGGAATTGAAGTTAGAGACGTCTTGCCTTAAAGCCCAGCTATCGATACTGTTGATGATACCTCTATTCAATGCCTGTATTTCTAAAAGAGATACCTCTTGTTTATTTAGTACTCGCGTTACTCCAAGGTAGTTTGTCGTCAATCCGACGCCGATGATAGACCCCGTTACCCAATAGTTGACATGGTAAGGATGAAATGAAGAATCACTCGACGATTGAGAATTCATCTGTTGAGCTAAACAGATGCCAAACAGAACAAGGAGAGCGAATCTGCGCCGATGAGTTTTCATGATTTCGAACTCGTATGTTGTAGAAAACATCAGATTATGACCATGTGTCGCCCGCCCTGATACTTGTTACACATTTCAGGTGTCAGAGTGGATTCCCTTTTTCGACACCTGCAGAATACTTTCGGGAGACTTTTCCGACCCGAGCAAGACCGCTATCCATTGCGTTCTCTCGCTGCTCTCAAAGGCAAACTTCAGGCTCATGGTAATGGGTACGCACAGGACCACTCCGATCGGGCCGAGCAGGCCTCCCCAAAGCATAAGAGAGAGAAAGACGACCAAGGTAGACAGTCCAAGTTGGCGGCCCATAAGCCGCGGCTCAACCACGTTTCCGAGTGTGAAGCCAACGACAAGATAACCGGCAGCGGCAAGCGCGGCGGATCCCGGACCGAGTTGAAGGAGCGCCAGCAGCACTGCAGGGATGGCGGCCAAAATCTGGCCCAGATTAGGTATGTAGTGAAGCAGAAATGCCACGAAACCCCAGAGAATGGGAAAATCCACGCCGAGGACGTACAACCATAATCCGATGGTGACCCCCGCGATCAGACTGATGATCGTCTTGATGATCATGTAGCGCCTGATATCGTTGACGAACTTTGTGACCTGGGGAAAGTTGCGTTGAGGATCACCCAGTACAGAACGGAGCTTGATGGGGAAGCTTGAGGCCTCTAGAAGAATGAATGTCACTGTGAGCAACACGAGGATGATGTCGGAGAGCACTGAGCTCATCCCTGCGAAGAAGCCGGCAACCAGGCTAATCACCGACCCGGGATTGAGGTATTCAGCCAAGACCTTCTCGGTGACGACCACATGCTTCGTCGCCAACAGGGCCTTGAGCGCTAACACTTGCTCGTGCATGCGCGCCTGATAGAAAGGCAAGACCTCGGAAAACGTATTGAGAGATGATCCTACGACCGCACCGATGGTCAGCAGAAGAGTAATCATGACTGCGATAACGATCATCACGGCTACAAAAGAAGGGACGTGCTTCCGTTCCATCCAGAGGACCGGCGGCGTTCCGATGAGAGCGAGGAACACAGAGACAAGGAACAATGCAACAACCGACTGTGCCTGATTGATGCCATAGATGATGATCACGATCGCTGCCGCGATAACGAGGAAGCGCGTTCCCCGAGATGAGCTATTTTCCTCAGCCATGAGTTTTTTGATCATATTTTCTTTAGTCTCAAATCAGAAATCATCGCAACTGCCGAAACAAAATAGAAAATCACAAGCCAACCGAGAAGTGCCTGTGTAAAGAGATAGCCAAGGAAGGCAATCGTCGAGACTGCTGAAGCAGCTAGTACGGTCGGAATACCTGTGAAGCCCTTTTGTTTGTATGCCGTGAAATACGCTAATCGTATTGACGCTGCGCCGACATTCATAAATCCGGCGATGAGCATAGCAATGCCGTTTATCCCAACGAACCAACCAAAAACCACCGAAGCGGCAACTGCCATGAAATCCGTAAAACTATCCAGGTAGACACCCAGCGCTCCTGCGCCGATTGCTCTTGCCAACTTTCCATCAAAATAATCCAAGAGGAATTGCGTGAGGATGAGAACGTATGCAATTGCTGGATACCCCTTGAACGAAAAATAGACTGAAAAGGAAACGCACAGAAGACCAACAAGAGTGAGCAGATCCGGCCAACGCAGTGTACGAAGCTGTTTGAATATCTTGACTCCGCTGTGGCTGACTTCCCTGTCCGCAGGTTGTTCAAGAACATCTCTGTTCTCGCCAACCTGCGGATTCATCCTATTCTCCAACATTCCCATGCCGATCTCGTTAGTTTCGTTTCTTGTTTTGTCCAGGAGCGTTGTCGCGACCTTTTGCTTTGCCCTTAGCGTTCTCTTGCTTCTGCTGTTGCTGCTGCTTTACCCAGTTATTATGCTCGGGATGGTTTTTGTTTACATAATATTTCGCATCACGGGCATCGCGGATCGGCTGCTGATCGTGGCGACCTTTGAATGAGGCATATTGTTCTCTATGCGTTTTGTTGTTTCGATACGCTGCCGGCTCATTCACCACGACTTTGTAGGAATTATACAAGTCATGACCGCGATAACGGGAGGGCAACGATGACCTGCCAATCCAGCGTCCTCTTTCATTATAGTAGAACCTCTGTTGAGGAACATTGTAGTACACGTCAAGGTCAGGCAGGTAGTAGTATTCAACATGATCATAACCAGTTGGACCCCACACTGGTTGACGATCTACATTGAAGCCAAGCTTGATAGTTAACTGTGCATCGGCAGTGCTCACCAAGAGCACTCCCAGGATCAATACAAGTAAATAACGCATGATGTTTCTCCTTCCATTGTGAATGTAACCGAAATAAACCCGATCCCGACTTGTCGGGATTCCGGCCATCGGTGAAGCATGATTTTGGTATGACGTCTTCATTGTTTTGTGTACATCGGTTTTGCATTAGTTCAGCGCAATGCTAATGGTAAGTGGAAAGACGGAAGATACCTGGATCCGGCTGTCCTCTCGCTCATGAAGATCTACAACCCAGGCTGCAACAAAGTAACCGAGTGATGCGCCGAGAACATTATCGGATGTCCAGTGACGATCTTGATACACTCGAGAGACAAACGTCAGACCGGCAGGTACGTATGCCGCTACTTTTAGCCAAAGCGGTCCCGCGTTCCTTGAAAGGACGGTGGATAAGGCAAATGCAATGACATTGTGCCCACCAGGAAGCGACTGATACTCCGGTTTAGGAAAAAAGCTTGAGAATAGATGAAACGACCTTGAGCCTTCGTTGGCATAAGGTCTTGCTCTGCCAACTACGATTGCTAGCAGCTTATCAGCGGCGCCGGCGTAGAGCAAAGCCTGCGCGATCTCACAGGCAATTTTCCTTGTTCCAATGTCGTCTGTGAGCAATGAATGTACAGCAAAACCGCCAAAGAGAAGCACCGGCGGATAGATATCCGCCCACATTTTGCCGAGTTCGATCGGAACACTCTTGTAGTATTTCTGATCTTTTTGAACTGCATCGCGAATTGGTTGATCGGCTTGCATGGCCAAAAATGCTCCGCCACCTATCAGACCAAGTTTTAGCCAATCACTCCCATCCCATTTGGTCGGTTGTTTAATAAAACTCCAGGTCTCATGTCCGAACTGAGAGAAATTGTATTTGTTCCGCTCTGCAGAATCCCGTAAAGCGGAATTCCCCTGTACGATATCCCGTGAAGCGAGGTTTTGTGATACGAGAGAAGATTCGCAGATGATCAAAACGAGGAGTGAAAAGATAATTCTATGGCGCATTCTGTAATAGTACCTTCTGCGAAAGAGGAATATGTCTTTTGAGATGTTATGCAATGAAGAGCGTTGAGTCATCTTCCGGCCTAATTGAGAGTTACACTGATGGTGAGCGGAAAGACGGAAGATACTTGGATTCGGCGTTCCACTTGCTCATGTTGATCTACCACCCAGGTTGCAACGAAGTAACCGAGTGCGGCACCGAGAAAATCATCGGATGTCCAATGACGATCTTGATACACTCGAGAGACAAATGTCAGACCGGCAGGTACGTATGCTGCTACTTTTAGCCAAAGCGGTCCCGCGTTCCTTGAAAGGACAGTGGACAAGGCAAAAGCAATAACACAGTGCCCACCAGGAAGCGACTGATAATCCTGTTGAAATGAAAAAGAGGAAGCTGAGAATGAATGAAACGACTTGGGTCCTTCGTTCATATAAGGTTTTGCCCTGCCGATCGCAATATTTGATAGCTTATCAACTGCGCCGGCGTAGAGCAAAGCCTGCCCGATCTCGTAAGCAGTCTTCCTTGTTGCCCGGTCGTCTGTTATCAATGAAAATGCAGCAAAACCGCAGAAGATCAGCACCGGCGGAGGGAGTTCCGCCCACATTCTACCGGCTTCGATCGGAGCACTCAAATAGTATCTTTGATCCTTTGTAATTTCATTTCGAATTGGTTGATCGACTTGCATTATCAAAAATGTTCCGGCGCCTACCAGACCAAGTTTCAGCCAATCACTCCCCTCCCATTTGATCGGTTGTATGAAGAACTTAACGGTCTCATGTCCGAACTGGGAAAAGTTATATCTATTCCCCTGCACGGTATCCCGTGAATCGAGATCTTGCGCGAAGAGGCCCGCAACCCCGAAAGAGGAAACCTCGAATATTGCCATAAGAAGAAGTGGTAGAAGAAATCTACGCCGCATGAGGATATCCTTTTTTCGTTCGTTCTGTACTTGGAAAACGACGTTGATCTATTTTTTTATCAAGATGAAAATGCCTGCAGCGATGGCCAGTATCCCAAGAATCGCCCCCAGGCCGTTGAAATACACAGCCGGGACGAGTGCTACGAGACCCGAGACGATGAGCCAGATACTGAGCAGCAACATTCCTATGTTCTTCGTGACGTCCATGGACATGGTCCTTTCATTGTGTGTTGGTTGCGGTTCTTGTGTTCCGTTTGGTGTTTCCATCATGATCAATACTCCTTAGTTTCAGTTGATAACAAAACTAAAACTCAAGAGAGGAGTGCTTGAATTACCTGGATTGAGCATGTCGCTTTTCTCATGAATATCTACGACCCATGTGGCGACGAAGTAGCCGAGGGCCCCGCCGAAAAAACAACTCGAAACCCAGTGCATGTCTTCATATATCCGAGAGAATGGAGTGATCACAGCCGGCAAGTACGCGAGAATTTTCAGCCATTTCGGGCCAGCGTTCCTGGAAAGAACAGTTGAGAGTACAAATGCTGTGGCGGTATGTCCTCCGGGAAACGAATGATAATCGTCACGAAATGAGAATGGGTGATAACTGGATATGCCTTCGTTCATAAACGGTCTTGCCCGACCGAACGCAGTCTTTAGTATTAGGGTAATTGCTCCCGTATAAAGTGAGGCCTGCCCGATTTCATAAGCGATTTTCCTTGTCGTCATATCATTCGTTATCAATGAATGTGCAGCAAAGCCGCCAAAGAGTACGACAGGGGAATAGAGCTCACCCCATATTCTGCCTGCCTCAACCGGTATGCTGTAGAGATAGCTTCTATCCTGGAGAATCAAATCCCGAGCCGGTTGGTCGGCAACCTGGATAAGGAGAAAGGACCCGGTACTCATTACCGCGAGTTTGATCCAATCGTTTCTGTCCCATCTCGACGGTTGTTTGATGAAATCGGCCGTCTCGTGTCCGAACTGGGAGAAATCATATTTGCTTTGTGCGAAGAGAGAAGATTCGCAGATGATCACAACCAGTAGTGACAAGAGAATTCTGCACCGTGAAGAGCATTGAGTGATCATATTGCCTAATTGAGAGCTACACTGATAGTGAGTGGAAAGATCGACGACACGTGTATTCGCGATTCCTTTTGTTCATGGATATCCACAACCCAAGTGGCAACAAAGTAGCCGATTGCACCTCCGAGGACACAATCAGACGTCCAATGCCAATCTTGATAGATCCGGGAATATGCAGTGACTACAGCAGGTACGTACACGAGCACTTTCAGCCACATTGGGTTGACATTCCTGGACAGAACCGTTGAGATGACGAAAGCAGTTGCCGTATGTCCCCCTGGAAGCGAGTGGTGATCGTAGTCCATGAGCGTAAAGGAGGTGTATGAGGCTCTTCCTTCATTCGTAAGTGGCCTCGCCCTGCCGATGATAGATTTCATTGTAAGAACTATAGCTCCCGCGTAAAGCGACGCTTGTCCGATCTCATATGCGATTTTTCTTGATTTCATATCATCGGTAAGCAGGTAGTGGAGGGCAAAGCCGCCGAAGAACACGAACGGTGAATACAGTTCTCCGTACATTCTGGCTCCCTCGATCGGTACGCTGCGAAAGTATCTTCCGCTGGTTTTCAGCATTGCATCGCGGACCGGTTGATCGGCTTGCATAGACAAGAACGTTGCACCGCCCATGACGCCGAGTCTGAGCCAATCGATCCCCTCCCATTTCGTTGGCCTTATGAGGAAGTCAACAGTCTCGTGACCGAACTGGGAAAAATTGTATTTGTTCGGCTGTTCAGAATCCCGTGAAGCGGGATTCCTGTCAACGGTATCCCGTGTAGCGAGATCTTGTGCAAAGAGGCCTGCAGCCCCGTAAGGGGAAGACCCGAAGATGACGATGAGAAACAGTGGTAGAAGAAACCTATGCCGCATGAGGATATCCTTTCTTTTCGTTCGTTCTGCACTTCATGGGATCGCTCTTTTCATTGGAACAAGCCCACCCTGCTGATATCCAGAATTCCACGCCTCAACACCAAAAAGGCGTTATGGTATTCCTCCGTGCGCTCTCCGAGGGCGCACGGAGTATTTCATTTGGTTTCTTTCTTGAAATTTTCGAAGTAGAGTTGCAGAAAGAGTTTCTGTTCGGTTCTTACCTGATGAAAATTGCCATAGTGAAGTGTGTACCGATCGCTATAGTACACCAGATGTTCAAATCCGACACTGAGATTTTCGAACAGTCTGACTGAAATACGGGGTTTGATAAGACCGATGTAATGATCCCCTGCATCTCCCACAAACGTGTGAATCCAGAAATAGTAACCAATGAATGAACAGTCTACCCACCCTCCAAGATTCAGCGTGCTTTCAAGTTTGGCTTCCGCCCCTCCTCCATAGTTATAATCCCTTACCTGAGAAGTGTCAGGTCCGTAGTGAGTACTGTTTCCGGCGAACGGCACTACGCCGACATGGAAGGTTGAGTAAAGAGCGGAATTCCTGCCCAACCGCACGCTCGAGACGATTCCGGGACCGAACCCAATGGTGCCCAATTCGAATGTGTAATTGTCGAAGAAGTCAAAATGTTGGAATCCCCCCATGAGCAGATCCATGGCATCAGAGTGGACATTCCTGCCAAAAAGGAGTCCGTAACCTGTGATATTGTCCAGTATTTTTCTTCCCGCTCCATTAGCAAGATCAATCCTCACTTTGAAATAGTCAAAAGGCTTCCGCGACCGTACTTCAAACGGATTCCCATAGTCAAGGGTAATGTCGAAATATGTGTCTTTAGGTCCCGTCCAGAAGTTACTTCCATCGTTGACCGCACGCATCCCGCCCGACAACGTCACATTCAGCGGTTCTTGTTGATAGACATCTTCCGAGGTCACCCTGAACATTTTCCCCTGTGTGAACCTGCTGAAAGCTCTCGTGGGAGAAAGAATGGCAACAGAACATTCCCGCCAAAATCTGTCAAACCCCGTTGTTTGATCATTGAGTATATCGGAACCTACTCTGTAAATCACTTCTCCAAGGAATATGCCATTGACCGGTGTATTGATAATGTCGTTATACGACGGGAGGGTGTTTTCCCCAAAGTACTCCCACTCCAAACTGCCCAGAACTGCAAAAGGTGCTGATTCCCAGAAATTGTACCCGCTTGAGCGCGCAGCATTAAAAAAACTGCTCCCGGAGTACGGATGCACAATGAAGTTCATGCCAAATCTGTCTGCATCCCATTCCCAGCCAGTTTGTATGTTATGTTTCCAGGAATTGAATCCTACCCGAGAAAAATCATAGTTGAGCAAATACCTATCGACTGCAAACGTAAAAACATTGGCTCCGGTGACCTTGAGAACAACCGTCCACAAAGGGTATTTCTTGTTGAATTCCGGCAAGTCATTCCGCAAGTCACCGTACTTATTGGTAACAGTGTCTTGCACCTTTTTTACAGAGTCTTGCACGCGTACAGTGTCTTGCACCCTTTTTAGAGAGTCTTGCGCCCGTACGGGGTCCTGCCATGGATCTCTGCTGAGAGTCAAATCCAGGCGGGAATAGTCTGTGAAGTCCATTTTGGAGACTTGTTGTCGCTCCCCGATGATGAGGCTTGAGATCGATGGTTTATCAAGCCTTGAAAGAAACTGCGCCTGAAGAAATGCTGGACACAAGAACGAAATAATCAAAATGCATAGTGTTTTCATCGTGCTTCCCTTTACATTGTGCAGACTCCGTCCGCCGGTTGCCGTTTGGTCAGTCCACCTTCAGTCCTGAGGACCTCTAATCCGGAGCAGTTGGATACTTCCTTGGTTGCCTGTTCTCCGAGTCGTCTACAAGAGAACGACCAGGCTTCAGGTCGTTCTCCCGTAAACTCAAAGGCTTCGTTATTGCAGTTAATCTTTGTCTTTGAACAGATCCTTCATTGTTTTTCCTACTGCATCCATGTCAGCTCGGAAGTTCGTCTTGAATTCCTGCCACTTAGTTTGATCTCCATCTTTGTAGTCTTCCAACTTTTCCTTCAGCTCGTGGTTCTTCTGTTTCAATGCTGCCACGTCCTTTTTGTACTGCGCTTTGGCCTTGGGACCGGCTTTTTCCATCTTTTCCTTGTATGCATCAATCCTCTTGTCATTCGCCGCGATTTGCAGTTCAGACTCAGCTTTGAATGCCTGCCATTCCTTGGCACGCTCAGCGCGAACTTCTGTCGAGTCCAACTTGGCTTGCCCTATGCTCTCTTTGTTGGCTTCCAGTTTTTGCTCTGGCGTTTTATCGCAGCCCGTTATGATCGTTCCTGCCATGATTCCCATGACAGCAATAGCAAAGATGTTGGTTTTCATACTTCTCCTTCTTGATTGGTTAGTGAGTTTATCGATATTGATGGTCAGACTGGCTCGCGTGAACATCGGCGCAGCTCTCCTGTTCATCATTCCCGTTGTTTGTCTTTTTCGTCTTGCTTCTTCGGTGGAGTAATTTTCAGCTGTTCCTTTTCCTTTCCGCTGCTCTTGGATCGACTAACATCCAGCCGCTGCGGTGCTTGACTCTTTTTGGGTGGAGCAACATTCTGTGTTTGCTTTTCCTTATCCTTACTGTTGGATGGATTGACAACCCCCGGCTGCGGTGTCTGACCCTTATTGGGCGGTGTCACATTCTGCGGTTGCTTTTCCTTCCCCTTATTGTTGGATCGATCAACAACCCGCGGCTGCGATGATTGGCCCCTGTTGGAGGGATTTACCGTCGGCGCCTGCTGTTGCCTTCCCTTGTTGTCGGATGGATTGACAGCCGGCGGCTGTGATGGTTGAACCCTGGTGGGTGGATTTACCGTACGCGGTTGCTGTTGCCTTCCCTTGTTGTCGGATGGATTAACAGCCGGCGGCTGCGGTGGTTGAACCCTGGGTGGATTTACCGTACGCGGTTGCTCTTGCCGATTTCCCGCGTTTCTTTCTGATGCCGGCTTCACGTCATTCAATTTCATTACTTTGGATGGCGCAGGAACCTGTCCGTTGCTATTCCTTTTCTGCACTTGTGGCCTGTAGATCTGCAGCTCGCTATTACTGAGGCGATGACCCGGCTGTTTGTTGTCCCGGATAGCGACCGAATTGACCGTTGTGCGCGTAGCCCTTTGGACGTCATCCCTGCCGGGACCCATGATATAGGTGGCGTTCCGCGTGTCATCTCTTCGTGTATTCACTATCACGGTTGAATGATTGATGATCGTAACGTTGTTGGTCCGATTGACGTAATAGCGACCGATGTCGGGCCTTGTAATGTCCCTGTCTCTTACAAATATCCAGCGTTCGTTTCGTTCTCGGTAGTCGCGGCCAAAAGCTATGCTGATGCTGATGCCAGGTCTTAAAGGTGCCCAACCGAAATAGCCGGGAGATCTTCTCCATGATACCCACGCTGGACCCCATACATCATCAGGAACCCAAAACCAGCCGTAGTAGTTGTCGTAGTCCCAGCGACCATAGTGGAACGCTGCCCATCCCCAGGGATAATCGGAAACCCATGTCCAGCCGTCCTCAGTAAATATCCAGTGGCCAGCAGTTTCATAAGGACTGAATCCAGGATCTCGGTCCGGTATCCAAACGTATCCGTAGTTCGGATAATCTACCCACGTGCCGTAGGGGCTCAATTCATCATAGAAAAGTTGATAACTTGCAGATACCTGTTGCCCAGATGCCACCTGCGGTATGATCCATGCACCTGTGCTCAATGCTACGAGCAGGGCAAAAAACTTGAGAGATCTCATTGTTGCGTCCTTTCATTATCATGCACATGGCAGCTCACTGATTTCATCGTTTTCTACTCTCCTGCTGAAACTAAACTACTTTCAAGTTTTCCTCGACACGCGCCACAATCCCCCCAACCCCATGACAGTCCCCAGAACGCCACCCACCAACATCCATATGGACTTGTCGGTGGCTGACCCGGTGAAGAACCGGGAAATGTCAGAGCTGGATGAGTCATATGCAATGATGCCAAAGAACAGAAGAAGAATGCCTCCGGCCAGAAGTGCGAGCGAGACTGATTTGTTCATAGGTAATTCCTCGTTTTGATTCTTTATCCCCGGCACCGCGAAATAGTCACAGGGCTTTTCGTCCGTTAATGACATTAACTAAGACGACGATGATAGCGATGACCAGAAGAATGTGAATGAAACCGCCCATGGTGTAGGAAGAGACGAGCCCCACGAGCCACAACACGACGAGAATAACAGCGATAGTATAAAGCATGACAAGGTACCTTTCGTTATTGACTAGTGATCAACGCGTTAGCGAGCGATGACCCAGCCCCACCGTCGTTGAGTTGAATGACACACATGCGTGGCGAGCTTTCAGCGCAGACGACACGGCAAGCCGTGCCATGATCATCTTTCTTTGCGTCGAGTTCATATCTCACCGACCTCCGCTTCGTGGCGGACTGTTCACTTGTTCCGCTTCGTTCTCCATCACAGCGAGACGCGTATAGTAGTCAGGGATTTCATTGAGATGCGCTAATGCGATTTTGCCCGTGACCATCGGTTCATCGTGCGTGACATCCGTTGCTGGATCCTGTCTGCCGTGTTCCAGCTCGACATTCAAACCTAACCTGAATTGCTCAACGCAAAACTTGTCCCATGGTATGCCCAAGGCATCTCCAATCTGTTTTGCTTCGGTGAAGCCAAACCGTTTCTTCTCACTCATTGTCTTTGTGTCTTGACTGTGTTCCGTGATGTCTTTTGCAGAGAGCATCGGACAACCCTTTCCTGTTACATATTCGTCTCAGGCGGTCAGTGATTTCTTCCCGACAGACGTTAGGAGAGCACCACCGACGATCTCTGAGGCTACTCAATGATCATCAGGTTCTTTATGCTCTTTACGCCGTCAATATCTCCGACGAGTTTTGTTACCAGGTCTCTTTCGGCAGCATTCTTCGCCTTGCCACTCAGCGTGACCACGCCACGATTCGTCTCGACCTTGGTGTTAACAACGCTGGTCGAGCGATGAGTCCACAACGCCATCTTCACCTGGGCAGTAATAGAGGCGTCATCGATCTTGACAGCCACAGTTCGGTGCGTTTTCTCCACGCGTCCTGACACTGTCATCTCATTGTTCACGCTTTTAATCCCATCAACATCTTTTGCGTATTCGGTCGTCAATTCTTTTTGCGCCTGACTGGTGGCATTGCCCCGGAGGGTCGCGATGCCGTCCTTGACGTCGATCTCGGTGTTCGAAGCGCTCACGTTCCGATGAAATAAGAGTGTGGCTTTCACTTTCGTTTCGAGCCATGCATCCGAGTTTGCCGTGGGGGGCGCACCTTTAAGTTCCAGCCTGTTGTCGACGCTTATGACTCCCGGCAATGCTGCCAGGGTCTCGTTGGCCAGTATTTTGTGAAATTCTTCGGAGACAACTCCCGTCAACGTAACGGCCCCATTCTTCGATTCGATTTTGATATCATCGCCTTTGAGATAGACCTGGAACGCATACGAGTTCCTGGCCGATGAAACGATACGGTCATCATTCTGGTAAGCGTGAAGAGGGACGGCGATCAACAATAACGCGGCTACGAGCAGCGCAAGAGCACCACGACACATTGTCTTCATTGCAGTTTCTCCTTGTAGTTTTTGCGTTGTGAACATGTTCCATGATTGTTTGTCGAGAGTATCGGGCATCGCTTCCTGTTTCATAATCGTATCAGGTGGTCAGTGATTTCTTCCTGCTGGCTATGAGGACTACGCCGCCAATGACCATTGTTGCGATTCCGACATATGGTTGCCAGCTTATGGTGTGTTGGTCATCCTTTGTTATCTTGAGGTCCCCCACCTCCAGGACTTTCTCTTTCGTGACATAGGTGAAACCTGTGTACAGGGTCATGAGGAGACCCACGATGAGGATGATGATGCCAGCTGTTTTCATGTTGATCCTTTCTTCTTTACCGCCCGGAAGCGATGATATGCTGCTTTGTCAATTCAGAAACGACGAGATTGACGATCTCAGGCCGGACCATCTGCACTGCATTCGGCTCGGGCGTCTCGCTCGTGGCACTCCAAATCATCTGCCCTTCGTTCTTGGTTGCCCACACGTCAATAGAGCGAATGTCGACTTTTTCAGTATCGACGTACGCGGCGTGGTGGATGGATGCATAGTATGCCACTAATCTATCCGAATGAGGATAGTATCTCATGTTCCTTTCGCTCGTCACATATCCCGGCTTGTATTGAGTACTCGTTTCCGCTGGAAGCCGGCGGATGACCAGCACGCCGTCGAATCCATCTGATCGTATGATCTGCATGACCTGACTCGTATCCGGCACCGCATCCGGAAACACGCGATACGAAGGCGTCCCTGCAACATTATGTGTTGCGAGCTCAACACTGAACGCATCTTCCCAATTACGGCGCTGCTTCGAATTCTGGCTAACGGAGATAACAAGCATCTTCTTCAGAGAAGGACCTTGAAATGAAGGATCACTCCATTTGTCGACAAGTTCGGATGATGCGCAACCGGCCATCAGGGCGAGGAAACAACAAAGCGCTCCTCCAATGGCCAATCCTTTATACTTTTTCATGTGAGGCCTCTTTTGCTAGTTTGTGAGAATGACTTTGAGAGCTTTCACTTCTACTGTCGGTTTCGGTTTGTCTTCAAATGCCCTTTTCCCAGGGCCATGATACACGAAGGATTTCAAAAATGAGGACTCCTTCTAGTTTGTGCGTCTGAATCGTGTACCTCTACGGCACAACGCTGAGAGGCCATGGCGTTGGTATCGCGAGAAGCATGAGAATTGCTCCAAGCAATGCCATATTCTTCATAAAATTCGTCTTGTCAGCCATTCTCAGCTGAGGATCTTTGATCTCCCAGAAATTGTGCATCATGAGAGATACTGGGACCAGGAAGGCTGCAAGGAGGAGAATGCCGACAGCTGGGTAGACGCCGCACAGAACACTGGCGCCGCCCAGCAAAAGCATGAGCCCCGTCACGCCCTGTGCAACTGCGGGGAATGGCACCCCCTTCATCTTGGCATACTGCGTCATCATTCCAAATCCGATGAAATGGCTAACCCCGCTGTAGATAAAGAATCCACCGAGAATAATCCTACCGATGAGAAGAAGGCTGTCCATGTGGTTGATTCTCTGTAAGTTGAGTGATGCTCGAAAGCCAGATGATGGCATCTTCAAAAACCGTGAATGTCTTGACTTCAAAGCCGCGGTTTTGGGCGGCCATTTCAAAGAACCTCGCCTGCTCAATGTCCCTATCAGCCCGAACGAGCAGCGCCGTCTTCCTTCGGAAGGTTGTGCCGTAATTTAACAGGTCCGATGCAAGCGCTTCGATGTTGGCTATCGACAAATGCGATTTCACATCTCGAAGGTCGATGAGTACAGTGTAGACTTGAAGTTCATTGCCAGCAGCATCAATTTGTGCGAGCCCCTGCTTGCTGGCCTTCATATCAAGCTCCCCCGTTGGAGTGCTTTTTATGAAATCTCCGGCTTTAATGATCTGTAGTTTGAGATTTGTCTCAGATCGGTCCGAGAGGACATGCTCGATGGACTTCAAAAGATCGGCCGGGGCGTATGGTTTTGTGACTTGCTCCTGCACCCCGGGAGTGGCACTCGTGATCACATTTGCAAGTCCTACCGTTCCCGTCACGACCATCACCTTGCTGGCTATATGGTTCTTCTCGAGAAACTCAAGGACCCCGAAACCACTTTTGTCAGGTAGTGTAATGTCGAGCAGTACCAAGTCGAACTTCTCACTCGCAAGCAAGGAGAGAGCCTTCTCATGATCAGCCGCTTCAACGACCAGATAGCCGCTTGGCTTCAGTAGCTCTTGAACGGAATCTCTCCGATCCTTGTCGTTCTCAACGAGCAGTATTCTTGTGGCCATAATTCCTCGGCAACCGTTCTTGAGTGGATCGAGACGTTATTCATCTCGTCTCTTCTCTCTTCGTGACGCTCACGACTTCTTCTCGTGTCCCTGAGGAAGCAGATCGCCTGGAACTTGCAGATTCCAGCTTGTACAGACTTTTATCAACAACAGCAGAACCAGGCGATGAATACCCTGCTTTCCGTTTTCCGTGCGCGGGCTATTTCTCGACAAAGAATTCGATTCGTCGATTCGCTGCCCGGCCTTCATCCGTTGCGTTCGAAGCCACGGGTTCGTTGAGACCTCTTCCGACAGTTCTCATGCGATTCGAGGCAATGCCTTTTTCGACGAGCCAGTTCCTTACTGTCTGTGCCCGCTCCAGCGAGAGTACCTGATTATATTGCTGGGTCCCCACATCGTCCGTATGCCCGGTAATGACTACCTCCACATTTCCATTCGCGACCATCGCGTTGTAGGCCCTCCAGAGTATTTTCTCAGAATCTTTCGTGAGTGTCGCCTTGTTGAACTCAAAATTGACACCCTTAAGAACGACTGTCGTGCCTTTAACAAAAACGAATACGGTATCGCGGCCCTTCTCTTCCGCCAACCGCCGCGCTTCCGCATCGGCCAATTCCTTCACACGCCGCGCCTCTGCATCGGCCTGCTGCTTCACCCGCTGTGCCTCTGCATCGGCCTGCTGCTTCACCCGCTGTGCTTCCGCATCGGCCAATTCCTTCACCCGCCGTGCCTCGGCATCGGCAATCTCCTTGTTTTTCGTCTCCTCTGCCGCATCGTGACCACTTCCTATTGTAAACGCAAGTCCGGCAGAGAAACCGTAGAATCCATCCTGTTTCCCGTTGGTGATAGAATTGAGGTCAGTACTCGAACGCACGCGTCCGTCCATTTCGTCCGAGAGGGACAGATTATATCCACCGTTGATCGACAGTATGACTCCCCTGGAGATACTGGTTTGGATACCGACACCGAATGGAACCATCGCTAAGTAATCAGTGCCGCTCTTGTCGAGGTTTTTCGATAGACCGAAACCAGCATAGAGGTACGGATTCAAATTCGGCAAAGAAAAAGGGGTAAAAAGTAATCGGACATCGGCCATGCCGGTTGCTGCCGAGTACCTGCCGGGAGCGTAGAGGTCAGTGTAGCCCACACCAACCTGGCCTATGAGCAAGGATGGGATGAGATCGTGCTGCAGGAACCCACGATACTGCATCACCCATCTGTCCCCACCGTCATTATTTCCTTGGGCGCCTCCCAATGATAAACCCCATGCGAACTCAGAACTCTTGAATTGCGCCTGGACGTGGCAAAAGACACCGAACGCCGCGACCAACATTGTAAGTACGATGAAACGTTTCATGATAAGCCTCTTTATTTGGTGAATGTTTCTTGTAACCACTACGTTGTTAAGAACAAAACCGGCTCCCGCTGTTCCCCGCGCGAGAGCCGGGCGGGGATCCGTTACGCCACAACTATCGCACCGTATACGGTATGCCCCAAAATCTTGTCTAGACACGCGCCTCCATATCACATGAGGAGTCTCGGGATATCGCCTCAACCACCGCATGAAACACCCCCGGAAAAGTTGATTGTTTTCGTCGACCCAAAAAACCCTTTCGTCCGCGAACAACTCTCATCAAGTCGGCCATATTGGCAATCACCAGGAGAATGTGAGCGAATTCTCAAATGATGGAAGCGAGAAGCCCCACCAGCCACAAGATCAGGAGAGTGATCGCGACAACGTAAAGGATTTTCCTCTCGTCCTCTTTGCCCATGAATTTTAAGCCGATCGCACGCAGCCCACGGTTGAGCTCAAGGGCGGAAACTTGCCACCACAGGAATCACAGGTTTGAGCTTTGTCACTCTGGTCGCATTCGTGAACCTCCAAGTCGTATCCCTGACAATCGTTCGGCCGTCAAGAAGTGCGTGGAGTTTGTTGACCTGTTCATCGAACTGCATCGCCTGCATTTCCAGCTCGTTCACCCGTGGTGAAATCAGACTCAATTGCCGTCGCAGAATCTGGTTCTCGGCCGCGAGCGTGTCTGCCGAACGAGAACCAAGGGTATTGGCAACGGATTGATTCAGCCTAATGACGCCAAGGAGGATGATCCCTATGAGAATCCCGCCGATGGCGGACTTCGCCATGACCCACTTTGCTTCTACGAATGTGTGCAGTTTGTTGGAGTAAGAATACAGTCTCACCTTGTTCCTCCACTGTGCAACGCGCCTACGAGTCCGTTTTGACTGCTGCGAGGTATCTGCCCCATTGCGGTTGGTGCTTGTTCTTCCGGGACAAGCACCAGCCCGAGACAGCTGTCCGCAATGGTTTGCTGCTTATGCATGCGCACCGTACACAAAGATCTCTCCGTCGTTCTCTTCCATAAGATAACCGAGTGGACACTCTGCATTCTTCGCCGCGCGATAGATCCCGAGAAGCGCCGCTCCGCCTCCGATGAAGAGGAAGCCGAACATCACTCTGAGTAATCTTTTGTTGATGTTTGATTCTTTCATTGCCCATTTCCTTATGCAGAACTGAATCCCGTTACCGACTTTTGGTACCTACTTCACGAGGATCAACTTTTTCGTCGAGACGAAAGACCCCGCTTCGAGACGGTAGAAGTACACGCCGCTCGAGAGATCGAATGTTTCTCTGCTGGAGCTGAATGGCACACTGTAGCTGCCGGCTTCCTGATAATCATTCACGAGCGTGGCAACGACATTTCCGATCAAATTGTAGACCTTGAGGGATACCTGAGTCGCCTTCGCAAGACTATACTGAATCCTCGTGGATGGATTGAACGGGTTGGGATAGTTCTGATCCAATTCAAACGCAGAAGGCACAGATGACGATACCTGCTCGACAAAGGTCGCAGTTCCAGTGCCAACGGTAAATCCCGACGGCAATGTGGCTGATCCGCCACCCGAACCTGAGTTGGTTACTGTCACCGTGCGCGTCCCCGCAGTAGCCGCGGACGCCAAGGTGATATTCGCCGTGATTGATGTCGGACTATTTACAACTATACTATTCACTGTAACTCCAGCGCCAAAATCTACCGAGGTCACTCCAGTAGCGAAATTTGAACCAGTAATAGTGACTTTGACGCCGACACTACCACGATTGACGGTAGGTAGTGAAATGCCTGTTATTGTCGGAATGTTCGATGGAGGCGATGAAGTTCCAGGATCAGTGATTGCATTGGCGTCTAGTGTAACGGCAGTCTGTGCCAGCGCTCTGCCATTGAATGATGCGCCAGTGCTTAATGCAATCTGTGTTTGGCACAATATAACTCCACTCATAGCAGCCGTCGTTCCTAGACTAGTATTACCTGAGACTTTCCAAAATATGTTAGAAGCCTGTGCGCCACCACTCAAGTTTACATGAGCGGCGTTGGCTACGGTTAGATTTCCCGCTATCTGAAAAATCCAGACATCAGTTGCGCTGCCCGAAAGAGTAACACCACCAGCAGATATTGTCAGTCCAGTACTCCACTTGTAGACACCACGAGTAAGAGTCTTCCCGGTAATATTTCCTGCGCCCACCTCAATAGAATCAGGTGCGCGGCCAGCTGCATCGGTGAATGCCGTTCCCATATCACCGATAGCTGTAGTCATCTTTGCTGGAGTTGGAACCGCATAGTTGGCAGCATATGCCCTTCCAGTGATGTAAGATGATGTCGAAAATTGATTCGTGGCATCCGCGATTAATCCAAATCCAGTCATAAAAGTCGCGGCGGCTGGACTGATTCCAATATCTCCGGTGATATGGGTGGTTCCCGTGGTTGAGATTCCCGTTTGTGCCAGGACCACAAAATTGCCAGCCGTTCCAAGGTTCACCGGAGACGGATTCGATGGTAGTTGTGCCATGACAGTAACTGGTACCATCAAAGCAACCATGAGTATCGCTCCGAGGACACGCGTCCATCGCTCTGAGATGCCTGCTGCACGTGTTGAACAAGTTTTCATATACTCCCCATAGTGTTAGTGAATTGGGTTGGTCAAGAGCTGACCGATGATTCAATGTTGTGTTTCAAATAAAGAGCTGCCGATAACTGGATCCATCCGCTGACGACATCAGTCGGGGACGATATCGATGATGACTGTTCTATTATAGAATCGTTCCTCCGGGAAGTAGTTGTCAAACGGTGCATATTGGAGATTCTCACCAAACCCAAACGTTTCAAATGTGATCCCGCGCTTGCCGCTGCTCAAGATTGCGCGTTCGATGATACCCCGCGCATCCTCCACTCGTTCGCGGGATAAGTTGTCGTTGTAGTCTTCCTCTCCTACGATATCCGTATGACCGTGGATAATGACCTTCCCGTTATCCGGAATGAGCGGTGTAACAACTTCCGTGAGGAACTTCTCGTAGCTCGCAATGGTCTTCGATTTGTCGAACTCAAAGAGAATGCTGAACCGCACTGCCTCTTTTAGCGGTTCGGATCTGCGGGCCAGCTGGACTGAGCCTTCTTTCCTCAGAGATTTCCCGAGTTTCCTTTCGCCCAGCATTACGACTTTGTAGTCGCCCTGGGAACGGTCGCCCAGGATGGCATTCCCCGAAATGCCTTCCTGGTCTCGCGTGAATGGTCCGTACCGTTGAACTGTTCCTAGTTCATCCGTGATTTCCAACGACCACGATGCGAGCACTTCCTTTGCCCCCGCCACATTGAAAAGAACCTGACTATCGAGAGGGTCTTCCACTACGGAAACGATTTGCACCGGCCTCAGCATGTAGTGGGGACCACCTCCGACCTGTATCATCATCTCAGGCGAAGTGCTCTCGATATCAACCCGCCGATCTCCAGCCCGCACAAGAGCAAGTTCTTTTGTGGCACCCGGCACTTCTGATGGAAGTCGTGGCTTGTCTCGTCCTTCTGTCGTTATCCTCGAGCCATCAATTCCAAAGACGTCGACGAGATACCGCTTGATCGTTTCCGCCCTTGCTTTGCCGTGCTCTGGTCCGTTCTCTGACGCTCCACTTAACGAAATCGCCGTCCCGGAATTTCTTTTCATGCGATCACCGACGATATTCAGGATGTTATAGTACACGGTCATCTGTCGAAGTGAGCGACCCGTCATGTTTATCGGCTGAACTTCCTGCAATTGTTCTTCCTTGAAGCTTGCGGCCTGATCTTTCGTCAGCGCCACATATCGATTCGGTAACTCAGTCGATCCTGCCTCGAAAAACACGTAGTTACGAAGCGGGAACGTCTCCCGCACCCTACGTTTGGCAGGTACGGCCTTTGGTGGTCGAATCGAAAACTGGACGTCACGCTCTACCACTGCCGGAAGCGGAACCGCCACATGCGAAATGACATCCCCCCATCCAAACTTGATTGCGGCACCAACCCGTAGGGTCGTGATTCCCCAGTGATCCGCAGTGCGCGGGTTTTCCATGTCTGGCAAGAACGAAACAAACGGTGCGACATTAATCTGAGTGGCCGCATCTGACGACACGAGTGGAATATCCCAGCCTATGCCGACCTGTCCTGTGAGCACGACTGGTCGCATGTCACTGAACGTGCCCTTTACCCGGAACCCAGGGTTCCCTTCGTGTGTATAGGTGAAGTCCTTCCCAACATTGAAACTCAAAACCGGACCCAAAAAGAAATACAACCTGGACGAAAAAGGAGCGATCCTCAAACTCGGCTCGATGGTGATATAGCTGATTCTTGTCGAGAGCCAGTCCGGACAGTTGTTGCATGGTGCGATGACGCGATGGAACGATCCACTCCGGTCATCGTATCCCACCTGCAGTATACCACCCCACACCGTGGTGGGACGATATTCCAGGAAGAGAGCGGCATTAAATCCCACTCCGTCCCCCTCATGAAATGCGCCACTTGCCGTGAGTGTAGAATTCAGCTTCTGAGTCGTTCCGTTATACCAATTGAAGTTTGCGGCACCGGATACGCCATACCACCACGTTGGCTGCGCTCTTTGAATCTCCTGCGCAAGAATTGTTGCGTGCGCACAAACCAATATGAAAGAGCTGAGGATGATTTTTTTGAGCCAAAGGCTCATGGACCTCTTGCTCATCATGAACGAACGATACTGAAACATACTCGCACTCCTTTCAAGATTTTTGATAACCCTATTCTCTCTCTTGCAGCACTGGGGGGTAAGCCCCTCCCACTGAACAAACTATGTAAGCTGCTGACCCCCCGTTTTGTGCTGCTTCAACCTTGACCTCTTTTGCTTTCATGCTGCAGCTTTCTTCGCCCTCATTCCGTTGTGGGTTTCGAAGTCGGGGTGCACCTGCCAGACGAATGTCTGGCAGGTCAGCCCCCGCCCCCAACGTATATGACTACGGTTTTATAATGATACTATGGTCTAATGAAACCTGTCCGGCTGCCGGTCCTTGTATGAGCGCTCTGCCGTCCAACCTTGCACCTGTCAGGAGCGAGATGGAAGTGCTGGCGATGATCGTTCCTTTCATTTTGGAGTTTGTGCCGAGCGTGACAGCAGATCCCGCTGACCAATACACATTCGCCGCCTGCGCGCCATTTGTCAAGACAACCTCGCTCGTACTCTGTGTTGTGATCGAAGTTGCACTGCGAATGACGAAGACAGCATTGACATCACCCTGTGCATCCAAGTACAGGAAACCTCCCGGGGATATTTCAATAGAAGTCCCTGATTGATAGAGACCCGGAGCTAATGTCAGCCCGTTGATATTTCCTGAGACCGGTGTTGGGGTTCCACGTGAGGCAGCGACCGCATCGAGATAGGCAGCCAGCGCATCAGCCTTGGCTGCAATCAACATCGCAGGAGTAGGAATTGCATCGTCGGCAGCGAAGATCGTTCCGGTAACTTCGGGAAGTGTGAGACCGGTGATTGACGCCCGGGCACCGGGACTTATCCCAACATCTCCGGTAATTGCTGAAGTCGGAATGTTCGTGATCGCTGAGTTGGACAGAATCGCAAACCGTGCTGCTGTTCCAAGATTGACCGATGCCTGACCTGCGGGCCCTGTCCCTGCTCCTGTGGTGAAACTCCACACATAGTTATTCACCAGTGCATTGCCTGCCAGATCCTTCGCTCCGGTAAGGCCGCCTTTGATCGTGCCAGTATAGGTCGTGTTGGCTGCGAGGGCGCTCGCCGGCGTGAAAGTCACCGTGTTGGCACCACTAGCATAGCTGACTGTGCCTGTGACAGAAGCTCCTCCAAGACCAGTCAGCGAAACGGTTGCCGTGGAAATCGTTGACTGGCCCATCGCCTCACTGAAGACTGCGGTGATGATCTTGTTGAGAGCCACACCCGTTGCATTATTTGTCGGGTCTGTCGAAATCACGGTGGGCGGGATGACGTCTGCGGCTGCCGCTGTGGTAAAGCTCCAGACGTAGTTACTTGCTAACGCATTGCCCGCGAGGTCCTTCGCCCCGGTGCTTATCGTGGCAGTATAGACGGTGTTCGCCGCGAGTGGACTTGCCGGCGTAAATTCTGCAGCTGCACCCGCATAAATCACCGATCCGGAAACAGGAGTCGCCCCTTGCCGTAAGGTGAAGGTTGTTGTCGTGACTGTTAATGGATCCATCGACTCACTGAAGGTTGCAGCGACCTTCTTATTGAGAGCCACACCTGTTGCGTTGTTTGCAGGATCTGTGGAAATCACCGTCGGCGGTGTAACATCTGCAACTGCACCAGTGGTAAAGTTCCACACATAGTTGCTTGCTAACGCATTGCCTGTCGTGTCCATAGCTCCGGTGCTTATCGTGGCAGTATAGACGGTGTTCGCTGCGAGACTGCTTGACGGTGTAAACAGCGCAGTCGTGCTGGTGTTGGTTACCGTGCCTAAGACCGGCGTTATACCTTGCTTTAGGGTAAACGTTGTAGCGCTAATCGTTGACTGGTTCATCGCCTCACTGAAGGTTGCGGCGATCTTCTTGTTGAGAGCTACGCCCGTCGCATTATTGACTGGGTCTGTGAAAATCACTGTCGGCGGAGTAATATCTGCCGTTGCAGCGGTGGTAAAGGTCCACACATAATTACTCACCAGTGCATTGCCTGCCAGATCCTTCGCTCCGGTAAGGCCGCCTTTGATTGTGCCGGTATAGGTCGTGTTGGTTGCGAGAGCGCTCGCCGGTGTAAAGGTCACAGTGTTGGCACCATTAGCATAGCCGACCGTTCCTGTGACGGAAGCTCCGCCAAGTCCAGTCAGCGTAACGGTTGCCGTGGAGATCGTTGACTGATCCATCGCCTCACTGAAGATTGCGGAGATGATCTTGTTGAGAGCCACACCCGTTGCATTATTTCCTGGGTCTGTCGAAAGAACGGTGGGTGGTATAACATCTGCGGCTGCTGCTGTGGTAAAGCTCCAGACGTAGTTGCTTGCTAACGCATTGCCCGCAAGGTCCTTCGTCCCTGTGCTTATCGTGGCAGTATAGACGGTGTTGACTGCGAGATTGCTTGCCGGTGCAAAGATTGCAGTTGTGCCCGCGTAGGTTACCGTTCCGGAAACCGGAGTAGTCCCTTGCCGCAAAGTGAAACCCGTCGTGATCGTTAATGGATCCATCGCCTCACTGAAGGTTGCGGCGATCTTCTTATTGATGGCCACACCTGTTGCGTTGTTTGCAGGATCTGTGGAAATCACCGTCGGCGGTGTAACATCTGCAACTGCACCAGTGGTAAAGTTCCACACATAGTTACTTGCTAACGCATTGCCTGTCGTGTCCATAGCTCCGGTGCTTATCGTGGCAGTATAGACGGTATTCGCTGCGAGACTGCTTGACGGTGTAAACAGCGCAGTCGTGCTGGTGTTGGTTACCGTGCCTAAGACCGGCGTTGTACCTTGCTTTAAAGTAAACGTAGTAGCGTTCAGCGTTGACTGATTCATCGACTCACTGAAGGTTGCGGCGATCTTCTTGTTGAGAGCTACGCCCGTCGCATTATTGACTGGGTCTGCGGAAATCACCGTTGGCGGAGTAATATCTGGAGCCGCACCAGTGGTAAAGGTCCACACATAATTACTCACCAGTGTATTGCCTGCCAGATCCTTCGCCCCGGTGGTAATTGTGCCCGTGTAGGTTGTGTTAGGAGCAAGAGTGTTTGCTGCTACAAACGTCGCAGTGAAGGTCGGTCCGGCGTAGGTCACCAATCCCGTAACGGGAGTGACGCCGGGTCCCGTCACCGTAAAGGTGGAGGTGGTGATCGTCAGTGGATCCATTGCCTCACTGAAGGTCGCTGTGATGATCTTGCCGGCAGCCGTACTGCTTGTCTTGTTGAGCTTTGCAACCGGACCACTATGAGCGGAGCTGCTCGGAGTCACTTTGCTCAGAGAAACACCCGTTGCGTTGTTTGCAGGGTTTGTGGAAATCACCGTCGGCGGTGTAATGTCTGGTGCTGGACCGGTGGTAAAGCTGCATCCAAAATTGTTCGCGAGCGCGTTGCCCATCACGTCTTTGACACCGTTCGTACCACCTCTGATCGTGTACGTATAGGTCGTACTGGCTGCCAGACTGCCTGCAGGCGTGAAGGTTGCGATGTTTGTGGCGCTCACATAGGTGACCGTTCCCGAGACGGGGGTTGCGCTTGGCCCCGCTAAGGTAAATGTGGTCATGGTGACGGTCGATGAGTCTATCGACTCACTGAAGGTTGCGTTGATTTTCTGGTTGAGGGCCACACCCGTGGCACCACAATTAGGGAGTACGAGGCTCACGATCGGAGGAGTGTTGTCGCAAGCGCCTACAATTCCCTCGTCGTGATCGTTGCATCCGGCCATCATAGCGCCGAAGAACAAAGCTGCGGTCAGTCCTGCTGAAAGTGCGACGCCAAGGACTCCCCGACTCATTCGGGAGAAGCGCACCGGTTGACTGAAAGAAGTTGTTCGATTTGTTGTTGGAGTGTTCATGGATCCCTCTATGGAGTGGTGAACGTATGATGAGAATGTTTTCGCGCTGAGGATCGTACATCTGATCATGATCGTCGTCTCTTCGATGATGCTTTTGCTTTCACCGATATTCCGCTCGACTTCTTCTTTTTCGCCCTCATTAATTCTTGTGATCTCATGAGTCTGGCGTTGGACTTCTTAAGTTTTTTGAACTCAGCAACTTGTCGCCTGGCAGCCTCTTTGGCAATTCCGTATTTCTCCTGGAGAATTCCCACAAGTTGCTCGTGCTTCCCCGCGATGGCAGCAAGCTCGTCGTTCATTACTTTGCCCCAATGGTTCACCGCACTGCCTCTTCGTTGCTTCCACTGTCCTTCAACCCGATCCCAGTTCATTGTCAAGTTCCTTTCATCTCGAGCATTCATCAACAGAGGTTACCACAGGTCGCTCAACGGAGGAAATCGCCTCCCGGACGTGAAAAAGTATACCGATGATTGCGTTAAGGCGTAATCGCCCGAAGGGATGAAAGAATAGCTAATCCCTTTTCAAGGACGAAATGCGTTTCGCCGTGATGAGTACCAGACTAGATGAGATTTGCGAAGACCATCATGTGGGTCGGTGGATCGTTGTGGGACGGCGAGAGGAAATTCTTGTGCCGCTTCCAGAACGTACTATGAGGAAACATGATCAAATGCACTCATAACGTCCCTTCACCTGTCACGCTTCTCCTTTCGACAAGCTCTGAAACGCCATTCCTGAACTTCCCTCATCCTCGAACGACAATCTCTTGCTCCAAAAAAGGATTAACTACTTTATCATCCTTTCGAGCTATTCCCGTTTGACGAACTCATCGGTATGTTTTTATGCCCTACGAGAGGATGTGCTTATCCTCAATGGTCGACAAAAGAAGAGGATATTCTTCGTGAATCAAACCCCTGCAAATTCAACAGTCAACCGAATTGCATTCGTCGGAAACTACTCGCCCCGGCAGTGCGGCATTGCTACATTTACCACAGATCTCTGTGAGGCCGTTGCCACGGCATATGCAGAAACAACGTGTATCGCTTTGCCGGTCAACGATATCGAGGCCGGTTACGCCTATCCGAGCCGGGTTCGATTTGAGCTCGCGGAGAAAGACATCCATTCGTACAGGCGCGCGGCCGACTTCCTGAACATCAACAATGTCGATCTGGTATGCCTGCAATTTGAATATGGAATATTCGGTGGAAAAGCAGGAAGTCACATCCTGACACTCTTGCGTGATCTGCGAATGCCGATTGTCACAACGTTGCACACTATACTCGACAACCCTTCCCCTGATCAGCGACTCGTGATGGAAGAAGTTGCAGCTCTTTCGGACAGGCTGGTGGTGATGAGTGAACGCGGCTCTGAATACTTGCAGTCAGTCTATCATGTGTTGCCGGAAAAGATTGATCTGATTCCGCACGGTATTCCTGATGTGCCGTTTGTTGATCCAAGTTTCAATAAGGATCTCTTTGGCGTAGAGGGTAAAACCGTTATCCTGAGTTTTGGTCTACTCTCAGAGAACAAAGGAATCGAGACTGTCATCTCTGCACTCCCCGACATTGTTGCCCGCTATCCCGACACCGTGTATATCATTGTTGGTGCGACACATCCCCATGTTCTTCAACATGAAGGCGAAACGTATCGGCTCTCTCTGCAATGGTTGGCTCAACAAAAGGGAGTCGAAAGTAATGTCATCTTTTACAACCGCTTTGTCAGTGTGGACGAACTTGTGGAATTCATCGGAGCGGCTGATATCTATATTACACCCTATCTGAACGAGGCACAGATCGTCTCAGGAACCCTTGCGTACACGGTAGGAGCGGGTAAGGCGGTCATCTCTACGCCATATTGGTACGCGCAAGAGATGCTTGCCGACAAACGAGGTGTGCTTGTCCCCTTCCGTGACCCCGCAGCCCTGGCCGAGCAAGTGATCAACTTGTTGGGCAATGAAGCGGAGCGGCACGCGATGCGCAAGCGTGCCTACGTGTTTGGTCGATCGATGATTTGGTCCGAAGTGGCGAAACGCTACATGGAAAGCTTTGAACGCGCTCGGGCTGAACGTCGCCATTATATCCCGCCAGGATTCATTGCGAAAGCACTCGATCGATATCCGAGCGAGTTGCCTCCCCTGAAATCGGATCACTTACGAGCCATGACAGATGAAACGGGGATTTTGCAGCATGCTCTTTTTACCGTGCCCAACTATTCTCATGGGTACACCACTGACGACAATGCACGTGCTCTTTTGGTAAGCATTCTCTCAGATGAACTGGGAAACAATGAGAGCCTGGGATTGGCTTCCCGCTATCTCGCTTTCCTCGGCTTCGCATTCAATTCTCAGAACAAACGGTTTCGCAATGTCATGAATTATCAGCGACACTGGTCAGAAGAAACAGGCTCGGACGATAGTCACGGCCGCGCGATTTGGGCGTTAGGAACCGTGTTGAGTCATTCTACGACGCCGTCATTCAATAGTATGGCAGGCTGGCTGTTTGAGCAAGCTCTTCCTTCCATCCTTGTAACGACCAGCCCACGCGCCTGGGCATTTGCACTGATAGGCATTTCTGAGTACGCACAGAAGTATTCCGGTGATCGAATGGCGAACCAGGTCAGCGAAGAATTGGCGGGCCGACTTTTGAGATCGTATCAAAATGATCGTTCGGAAGACTGGCACTGGTTTGAAAGAAGGCTCACGTACTGCAATGCGGTTCTCCCCCATGCTCTCCTCATCTGCGGCAGATCAATTCCGAACAGCGCCATGACTGAAGCCGGATTGGAGTCATTACATTGGCTGGCCGAGCTGCAGTGCTCGAGTGAGGGACATTTCGTTCCAATCGGTTCGAATGGATTTTATCAGTTTGGAAATGAACGTGCCCGCTTCGATCAACAGCCGGTTGAAGCACAGGCGATGGTTTCAGCTTGTCTCGAAGCATTCAGAATCACAGGGGACAAACACTGGAACAAAGAAGCCCGTCGGGCTTTTGAGTGGTTCCTCGGGCGGAACGATTTGAAGCTTCCGTTGTATGACGCAACAACAGGTGGCTGCCGTGACGGTCTCCATCCCGACCGGCCGAACGAAAATCAGGGAGCAGAATCTACGCTCGCATTTCTTCAATCCTTGTTGGAATTACGTCTAGCCGAACAGACATATTTATCTATGGGGGCACTATTAAAACCAACAATCAGCATTTAGAACTCTTTCACCGCAGTAACCTGAATCCTATTCTCACTGCCGCACATTGGCCCTATCCTATCAATAGTGTGTTCAATGCAGGCGCCACGTTGCTCCCTGATGGAACAACATTGCTCTTGTGTCGCGTTGAGGACCGTCGAGGGCTTTCTCACCTGTGTGCTGCCCGATCGGCAAACGGAATAGACGGCTGGAAGATTGATGAGAGGCCAACGTTGTTACCCGATCCTGAGAGTTTCCCGGAAGAATTATGGGGGATTGAGGATCCACGCATCACATTTGTGCCGGAATTAAAAAAATACGCTGTTGTGTATACTGCATACACGCGCGACGGTCCCGGCGTCGCTCTAGCCCTTACGGAGAGCTTTCACACCTTTGAACGCTTTGGCGTCATTATGGCACCTGAGGACAAAGACGCGGCACTCTTTCCACGTCGCATTAACGGTAACTGGGCTTTGATTCATCGTCCTGTCAGCGCACCGAGGGCGCACATGTGGATTTCGTACTCTCCGGATCTGACAAACTGGGGCGGTCATACTCTCATGATGCAAGCCCGGAAGGGTGCATGGTGGGATGCGAATAAAATTGGCCTTTCCCCCCCGCCCATTGAAACACCTCAGGGATGGTTGGTGATTTACCACGGTGTCAAACAGTCCTGCGCTGGATGCATTTACAGGTTAGGGCTTGCGCTTTTTGATTTGAACAAGCCTGAGCTGTTACTGCAGCGCGGCGATAATTGGGTCTTCGGTCCGGAAGAACCGTACGAACAACGCGGTGACGTCGGATATGTCGTATTCCCATGCGGATACACGATTGGCCCGGATGGCGATGCCATCAATATCTATTATGGTGCGGCAGATACGAGCATTGCCTTGGCGACCAGCAGTATACGCGAGATGCTTGAGTGGCTTGAACAGCATAGCAAATAGAACTATTGATCATGAATCAATTTGCACTAAATGAGATTACGAAGGACATGACACGTTTAGAAACGCTGCGGAAAAAGACACTCTCAAGATTATTCTCTCGAATGAGCAAGAGAAACGACAAGCTGTTGCGAGATGCCATTTCCAAGGAAGAGGTGACAAGATGACACAGA
>JAPLFP010000037.1 GCA_026390585.1 Ignavibacteriales bacterium
TTCAGCTTATAAGCGTGCCTTGACTCCCAAGGGTATTTATGTGATGGCCGGAGGTTCCATGGCTCAAATCTTTCAGGCTATGCTCATAGGGTCATTGATGTCGGAAACCGGGGGGAGGAAAATGGGAGGCGTATCGGCGAAACGAAGCCAAAAAGATTTGGTTTTTCTCAAAGAGCTTCTGGAAGCGGGCAAAGTCGTCCCTGTTATTGATAGACGGTATCCGTTGAGTGAGGCTGCTGAAGCGCTTCGGTATCTTGGAGAAGGACATGCTCGAGGAAAAGTAGTAATAACTGTGGGAGACCGAGTATGATACATTCAAGATGCTGGAGAATGATCGCCAAACGGGCAAGACAACTGCACATACTGATGCGACTTCATACTTGCGGGCGCGACTATCAATCTCTTCGGAGATGCGCACCATGAAGCACAGCGTTCTTTTCATACTTGTTTTCCTCATGGCGTCGAGCTGTAACGATTTCGGCACAGGCAACCTCATTGTATCGAACGTCCTGCCCGAGGTTCGGGTCACGGGGATGAATTACACCAACCTCGATATTGCGCAGAGAGCACCCGACACAACCCTCTTGATTTCGTTCTCCAGGGCATATGCCGGCAAGTATTCGGATGAACTCAAGTCATTGATGGTCGACCACATTATTCGTCGATCCAGAGTGTTGGGGCTCAACGAAAACGAGTTACAAGCCTGCATACAAGCAACGGGTCAACTTGAAAGGGGATTCTGTGCTCTTCCCTATCTCGCCGAGCGAGCCAAATACAATTCACTCGATGCCTGGATTTACGAATTCACCTATGGCTACTCCGGCGGCTTCGGGCACTATCGCTGTTTTGTGATGAATGCATTAACTCACGATACATTGCTATACATAAGTTGCAGGTGACATTCGAACAAGTCGGCGGGCAGACTCGCAACCGCAGATTGCCTGAGCGCAAAACGAAATGCGATTTTGCGCGAGTGATGCAAAATCACGCACTGGAAGTCGTTTTATGAATATCGATGAAATCAAGAAAGATGTTCTATTTATCGGAAGTCACACACTTCAACCCTCTTGGTTCAAAGTATCTAAAGTCCTCTTCCTGGTTGGAATGTGGATTTTAGGGTGAAAGAGGTGGAAGGAATTCGAGTCTACGAAAGAATTGGACTTCTTTACTATTCTCTCGTAACAATGAGCATTCTACTATCAGTGATTATTGCGCTTTTCATAAACTGAAGTTTTGTCATGGGCGTTGCTTCGCCTGACCGTTATGCGCGGGAAGTCGCAGGAGGAGCAGCAGTGCAAGATGGATCTGGCGATGTGGATAGTTTGGCCTCATTGCGTTTCAGTCGGGGTTGAGGTAGCTTTGTATCGTAGCTTTTCTCTCCATCACCGTGAAGCGGCTCATGCCGCGAGTGTCCAAGAATTGTGACCCAGATTCATGAAGCGGCTTCGTGGACTCGCGGACAGCCATCATGGAATTTATTGTCGCGCGAAGTAGGCGGCAATCGCACCAACTTGTCGTTACGGAAGCTTCAACACTCAACAACAGAGGAAACAACTATGCCAGACAATGAAAACAAGAGCCTGGATCTTCTCGGCGTAAAGCCTATCGCTGAGTCGGTGAGCATCGTTACAAAAGCGACTGTCGATGGCATATCAGCATTCCTCAGCCGCATTTGCCTCCCAGCCGCAGAAGAGTTCGGGTTGCTTCTACGCGACAAGGTTAGTACATGGCGTGCCAATAATGCAGCCAAGATCGCCATCAAAGCGGAAAAGAAGCTCAACACTTTCTCCGATGCAGGCCAACGGCACGCTCATCCGAGGCTCGTCATGACTGTTCTGGAGAACGGCTCTTGGTCAGACAACGACGAAGTCCAAGAATTCTGGGCTGGCTTACTAGCTGCGTCTTGCACTCAAAGTGGAGACGATGACAGCAACATGATCTTCATCAACCTTTTGTCGCAGCTAACCTTGTCTGAAGTTCGTCTCTTCGCGCACTTTTGTCTGACCACGAAAAAAATCATTTCCCCGGTTGGATCCATCGCTGCTGTGCAAGTCGACATATCTCTTCAGGATCTCAAGGCCGTCTCACGTATTGATGATTTTCACAGGATAGACAGGGAATTGGACCACCTACGTGCCCTCGGACTGATCGATGGTGGTTTTCATGTCCGGTTTGTTCAGTGTTTCATTGCACCTACGACCCTCGCGCTTCAGATGTACGCGCGCTGCAATGGCACTTCAGAAGATCCGGCGAAGTTCTACGGTTTGGCTTCTGTCTAGGGCTGAATCAGTTTTCTGTTGGTATGATCTAGTCAGCGATTACGTGCGAACGCCGCCTAATAAACGGCAAACTGCCGCTCGTGGGCTAATATGGGCACGCTCGTTCAATGTCGAAGTTGTTACAAAGGATTGTTGAGGTCGGCCACTCCCTAGATGACGATTCCTAAACGTCAGGCGAGATGGTCCACTACCAAATATCAAGGAGATACCACCATGCAACGTATCCAGAACTCCGCTTCTTATCTCTGCCTCTTTGCTGCTATCATTATTGCGGCCAGCGGCTGCGCTACAATCTTCCACGGCTCCACTGACAAACTCAATTTCAGTTCCGATCCTACAGGAGCCAAGGTTTACGTGAATGGCCAGTATATGGGTACGGCTCCTCTTGAACTCAAACTGGAATCCAAGCACTCATACACTATCGAGTTCCGAAAAGAAGGGTACGATAACAAGACAGTCGTGGTCACCAGTTCAGTCGGAGCTGGCTGGATAGTCCTGGACGTCATCTTCGGCTTGGTTCCGGTCATCGTCGACGCTGCTACAGGTAATTGGTACAGCCTCGATCAAGATCACGTTAACGCGGCTCTTGAAAAACAGCAGGCGAAGTAATTTGTGGGGGACTGCAGCTAGCAAACCGCCCCGCCACAAGGACGGCGGGTAAACGCTCGCGGGCTTTTATGTAAGGAGTCAAGCCTCGTGTTCTTTTTTTTGAATGGACTCCCTTGAGAACGGTTGATCATTCAAGAAGGCTTTTATTAGTAGACATCTCTATTGTGTTAGAGAGCTACAAACCCTTTGTCAG
>JAPLFP010000354.1 GCA_026390585.1 Ignavibacteriales bacterium
ATTAGGAAGGCACAGCACAACTGAAGCAAGAGCATCATTGTTGCTCGTTTCCAGAATCAGAACTCGTGAGCAACAGTTGAAAAAGATTTGTCAATTTCTCTGAGTACGGTTGACACCTAAAATGAAAAATGGCACCATCCCAGTGCCATTAAACAAATAATTAAAGATGCCTTCCAACAGTACGAATGTCTTTTGTCGATGGGCGAACTCCGAACGATTCCCCCGGTGACACCCCAAGCAAGTGCGCTACCGGGCTGCGCTACGTTCCGAGGTGAATCCGGTGTATTCGGGGAATAAAAGCCTTCCAAAAAACCTATAAAACAGATGCTCTAGTAACCATTTGGCCAACCAAGGGTAACCACTTGCCAGTCGGTTGCTGTGTCTGCAAGTCCAATATAAGACTATGATTCTGGTGAAGCAATTGGGAATTTTCACCATTCCGACTCTGCCACGAGCCCTATAGATTCTCTGGCAATGTCAAAGCTCTTCGCCATGTTGCCAATTGACACAATATCTGTCGAAGTGTCGAACTGGCTAAGCATTATTGCCATTGTCACTCTGCCAATTCCTTTAGGGTATGGTTGGTGATGGCAAGGTGTGTTCGGCTTCTTTGCCAGGTTGTCACTTTGCCATTTTCCTGTCTGACTGTCGAAGTGGCAAAGATTCAGTGATACGCACCGACTTCGCCACGCTCCCATAATGTATAGGTGTTTGGCAATCTGGCAAGGCGACGACAAATCCGGATTTCCAGCTCTCTCCGGAAAATGTAAGAAATGCCAAGGAGATGGCATTCAGTTCAATGAAATGGCGCATTCAAAAAACAATCCAAAAACTTCTTTTATCTCTGGTCCCGCCCCAATCATTTGCTCCCACCAGCCGAAAAAAATAAAAAGCCCAATCTCGAAACGCTCGATTTTTTCCGAACGAAATCGCGCGCGTTTGAAATTTGGCGCGCGGTGCAGGAGGCACACGAACGTATGCTGAAAATGGTGCCGAATCGCAGGATTGTACCGTGAATACTCAGGTTCCTCATTTTCGGGAAAATAATAATCCGCTCGGGTCTGCCGGTATTGAGTTTGTTCGCTGGCTTTGCTATGTTGCATCACCCTCTCGCACCGTTTCTTCCACCATCACATGGAGAAGTCATGCGGCAAATCGGCGCGGATGCTAGGTATTGCTGTCAAGAGACGAGTGAGCCCAAGTGACAATTAAGAACAACTGATGAACCTTCGAAAACACTTTAGAACGGTTCTTTCGAAGGCCGGATTCCGCCCGGAAGAGCTTGCCGTAGGGAAGCATAGGTTCTTTGTCCCCGTTCAAGGGGGACATGAAATGGCTTTCCTTGCTTGGCTCACCCAAGAAACCAAATCCATCCGAATACTCAAGCGTTATGCTGTATGCAGATATCCGAAATCTCTTTTTCAAGCTAAACGTGAAATGGATGGACTCGCTGGGGAGGATAGGAGGAGAGCTGGGAGATCCGAGTGCATATTACGATCTGCGAAGAGTAAAAATTGGGTTTCGTATGGAACTATAGACGAGGTATCCAACTCGATGTCTCGTGCGATTGGAATTCATGTGTCGGCGACGCCAGACGCAGGGATGTTTTCCTTTTAGGGGAAGCGTTATAATGAATCGCTCTCATAGGAACGAAGTTCTTGTCATTCTGTCGACATTATCTCTTCTGATTTTTGTCTTTTCCCCAATTGGCTGCACCAAAAATGGACAATCCCCCGTGGAGGCTCCGGCTGGACTGACGATATCCGCTCCTTCCAACTCAGCTGGTGAGTTTATCGTGACCTTGTCATATTCTTGGCCGGAATCAGGCTCAAGTCAGGACGCCTATACACTCGAGGAGTCGACAATATCCTCAACCTCCAGGTTTGTTGAGATCGCTACGTCACCGGAGGGTGCCTGGCATCAAACGTTTAGTTTCCCGTTGAATAGGCCGACCGGCACATACTACTACAGGGCGCGTGCGTGGGTGAATGCTACTCCTACACCCTACAGTTCCGTAGCAACGGTCGTGGTGACTTCGACGGATAACGTGCGCACGTTCTACGCATCCTATACTAACCTCCTGAGGTTCAGTTCCACAGACCCAGCGATTGCGAACACGGTCGATACAAGCAGCGATCTCAGCGTGGGGTCGAACTATTATTTTGGAACAAATGGGGGGTATGAGTTCAACCATAGTGCGTCTCTCTTGAGCTTCGACGTGCAATCGATGATTGCGCTGAAGACAATCCTTGAGGCAAAGCTGATATTATACCCGAGGAGCCTTCCCAAGGACCCTGTGGGCAAATATAGCGTAGCAGCCACCACACAAGGCTGGGTTCATTCCAGAATAACTTGGACCACATGGTTTAACCTGGGAAGTTACTATGCAAGCATCACAACCGAATTGGCCGCACCTTCAACGACTGACGGTCCATTTGAGATTGACGTCACTGCGATTGTGCAAAACTGGGCACGTGGGACTTGGGCTGCCAAGGGGTTCATGATGTGGACGCCCGACATGAGATCGCCGGACCCTCCCGTCGAATCACATCGGGCTGCGACTTTCGAAAGTGATGATAACTACACCAACCTATTGCGACGACCACAACTCTTCGTGCGGTATAAATAGGAAACGGGAACCGAAGGAGCTGGAGATCTCCCAGCAGTACTTCGGTGATGACTGCAAAATTCCTGGGGCGCAATTTTACACAAGCTTCAACTGCCGCTGACTCCGTGTTCAAGCGGCTAATCAAGGAGTACAAACGATGAAAGTCGGGGGCACCCTTCTACTAGCTGTTCTCGCCTTTCCAACCTTTCTCATTGCCCAGGGCGTCGATATCCACGGCACTGTGGCTGACAGCGCCACGGGAGAGAAGCTTCCCTACGCAAACGTGATGTTGATCGGCACTACTCGAGGTGCTTCTACGAACGTTCAAGGGTTCTATCTCATCGCCAACGTACCTCCGGGCAGATATGAGATTTCTGCCGGCACCATAGGTCATCAATCAAGCATCAAGACGATCGAAGTTCGCACGGGCAGGCCCATCATCGTCGACTTCGAGCTTTCTGCCAAAACCGTCCAAATGTCAGAAGTGGTTGTGACAGGAGCAGCGAAACCTGAGCTTTCCGAAATTCAAACGAGCATCCACATCATGGAGCAGACTGACATCAAGGCCGTGCCCGCCGCAGCCCAGGGAGATTTCTTCAGATCCATTGGAATACTCCCTGGAATCGTGTCAACGAGCGATGTAAGCTCACAGTTCTATGTCCGCGGTGGTTCAGGCGATCAGAATCTAATCCTGCTCGATGGCATGAAAATCTATAACCCGTATCATGCCTTTGGGCTCTTCAGCATCTTCGATCCCGACGTCATTAAGACAGCTGAGATATACACAGGCGCATACCCCGCTGATTACAGCGGCAGGCTCTCGTCGCTTGTTAATATTACAACGCTCGATGGGGGAACAAAGTCGATCTCTGGCCGCGCAAACATCAATTTCCTCTCAGGCAAGCTCCAACTCGACGGCCCCATTCCCGCTTCCGACGGTTCAGCCATCACATGGTTGGTGAGCGTCCGAAAATCGCTTTTCTCGGAAACTCTCACAAAGTTTTTGAACAAGGACGCTCCTTTTTCATTCTTTGACGGGTTCGCGAAAGCCACTTACAGGTCGCAAGAAACTGAAGCACAATGGGGATTCCAGGCTTTTTCGAGCGGCGATGACCTAAAATCAACCAATCCGACTGAGCCGGACTATTCTTGGCGTACGAGCGCCTTCGGATTCACTGGATCCAGTCTCCTTTCAGATAGAGTATTTTTCACGTCAACGGCATTTATCAGCCTTTACGCAGCTGACAGACGTGTGGAACAGTCGGGTGCTACTTCTTCCGAGTCGACATCTTTGTCTGAATTCGGTTTGCGAATGAGCACAACGATCTATACTGGCTCGCGTGACTTGTTCTTCGCTGGGGTGGCGCTCAGTTTTCCGATGCTCGATTTCACGACAACGAACAACGTCGGCGCCAAAAGCGATGAAACCAGTAATCTTCTGGAAGGGACGACGTGGATCCGATACCAGACTGGCCTGAGCCGGTTGCAAGCTGATATTGGCCTGTGCCTGGACTTCGGGAGTCTGATGACGCGGAACGCTGGAATCGAAACCCTCCAGCCTCGGGTTGATCTCAGTTATGGTCTTTGGGATACGTGGAGGGCGAAGATCGCACTGGGACGGTTCACACAGAACATGATTACCGTAAACAACGAGGATGACGTGATTTCGACTTTCGATGCGTGGGTTAAAGTGGCGGAGGACCAGAAGTCCGAAATATCAGATCACTTGGTTCTGGGTCTAGAAGGCAATTTCCTTCCGGCTCTTTCGACCAGCTTCCAGACGTATTACAAGAACTATGGATCCTTAACCCTCTATAATCGAGACAAGATCGACAGGAACGATCCGGATTATGTTATGGGGAGCGGCAAAGCCTACGGTGTTGAGTCACTCGTCCGCTATAAGAGTGACATCACAGATCTCTATGCGGCATACACACTCTCTTGGACCACTGTGACGTTGAATGACGTCACCTATTCCCCGCGGTACGACCGGCGGCATACAGTGAACATCAAGGCTCTCCTCCATTTGGCTCCGGCTTTCGATATTACGCTTCGATGGCAGTTAGGCTCGGGTTTTCCTTTTACGGAGACCGTCGGCTATTATGACCGACTCCAGTTGACAAACCTGTTCCGCGGCTCGTACCTCAATGAAACCGGACAGCCCTTCGCTATGCTGGGCAGGTATGACGCCAGCCGCCTCCCAACTTTTCACCGTCTTGATGCAAGCGCTGCATATAAATTTGTTCTGAGCTCGATAAGAGGAACAGTCGGTATTAACATTCTCAATTTGTATAACCAAAAGAACATTTTTTACTTTGACCGCACTACCGGTAAGCAAGTAACCATGCTGCCGTTTTTCCCGACAGCGACTTTGAATGTCGAGTTCTGATGAGAAAGGGCTTATGGATGAGACAACGCCTTTTGCTCCCGGTCGTTCTTTTGATTCTTCTGATCTGGCCAGGCTGCGAGAATAATTTCAGTCCGATCAGTGACTACAATAAACAGTTGGTGGTCTATGGAGTGCTTTCGGCTCGCTCCGACAGCCAATATGTAAGGGTTTACACGAACTACAATCCGTCCGGCAATGACCCTTCCGGGCAAACGACAGACACCGGTGTCCATGGTGCCATAGTGACAATGATGGACGATTTGACAACCTATAGATTTAAAGAGACCGCCATTCCGCGTGACACCACGATTCGCTATTCTTCGGACATCGTGGAATATGTCGGTTTTCCATGCCGGCTGCGTCCAGGGAAAATATATTCGTTAGCGATCAACTCCGACCAAGGAAGAGCGACGGCCCTGGTCTTCGTTCCCTCACACGGTTTTCTTTTCATTAACACACCGATGTCATTGACAGATCCTCGCTCGGCTCTCGATGATATATCCGTGACAATAGGTATTTCCCCTTGGGCGCGGGGATACCTCGTCCGTTTGTTTATCAATTTTGATGTGATGGTGGGCCAAAATTGGGAGCACAGAAAAGTGGAGGTCCCATCGTTTGGAGATTCTCTGATGACTCCAGGGGCGTACGGATACTCAACGTTGACGTTTGGACCCTCGGGTTCCACTAGCACTGTCGTTTTCCGTCGCGAAGCTTATCTGGGCATTCTAAAGCAGCAAATCGAACGTCCTTATGGAGGCTCATTTAGGTTGACAACTGCAACGTTCGTTCTCACACAGGTGGATCAAAATCTCTTCAACTATTACAATACCGTGAACGGCTACCAGGATCTGTATACCATAAGGTTGGATCAGCCGGACTTTACAAATATCAATAGGGGAGTTGGTCTTTTCGGTGCGATGGTCGAGGATTCAACTGAAGTATGGATTCAAGGTCTTTATTAATTGTAGTTGATTCAGGGAGCGATGGTCTCGGCCTCGAAAAGAAGCGATGACACTCGTATAGCCGTCTTCGTCTTTCCGCCTGCGCTCCCACCTACGCACTTCGTGCTTCGGTGGGCTAGACTCTCCGGCGGGCAAGTCGGAGGACAAACCGGCGCCGAAGCAACGGGACATCAGTTCGATACTGGCGGCTCGCATGCTAAAAAAAGCGGCCACAACTTCAGCCGCTTTTTCTGTGATCACTCACAACAATCATCTAAGTCGTGCCTTTGTGCTGATCTTACGCTTGCGGCCATCCTCATCATCATACCAGAGGTAGTAGATTTCGTTGCGCTTGGATAAAAACATACCCTGCCTCCATAGAAAATGGATGCAAGGATTACCAATAAGCTAACCATGTGAGAGATGCTGGTGGGTGTTTCTTAGGAAGGAATAATCATCTTTGAATCCGGAACATCACCCCAAGTCCCGAAGGGATCCCTTTGGGACAAGTGCGCTACCGGGCTGCGCTACGTTCCGAGGTATATCTCCCATCCCGCAATTCATCCTGGGTCAGAAACAATATACGAAATACATTCTGGGTCCGCAATAAACACATCACGGTTGCCGGAACCATACTTCCGGGGACAAGGTCCTTTTTTGAGCATTGCATGCCTACGGGAAATAAGCTATGTTACGGGTGATTAAGAACCGTGGATCAGCTTTCTTCTATGGAAATTACATCCCGAAAGAAAATCATCCTCGTTGGCGACAAGGTGCTGATTGCACCCGACGCTGAGTCAGAGCGTTCCAATCACGGCCTGTATCTTCCTCCCGGGGTCAAAGAGAAAGAGAAAGTCAACAGCGGCGTCATCGTGCAGGTCGGACCCGGCTATGCAGTCCCCAATCCGCATTTTCTCGATCAGGAACAATGGTCGACTTCCCAGAAGGATCCTATCAAATATATGCCCCTGCAGGCTGAAGAGGGCGACTACGCTCTGTTTCTGCGCGATTCCGGCATCGAGATCGAGTACGATGAGCACAAATATCTCATCGTCCCACACTCGGCAATCCTGATGCTCATCCGAAGAAGCGAGTTCGGTCAAGGACTGGAACAATAGGAAACCTCATGGGGCACGACCTTCGGCTCTATAGCCACGAGAATCTTCTCCAACAGATCCAAACGGCCGTTTACCGAAACGGATACTACGTCCTCGAATTCTACGCGAACCAACACAAGCCATCCTCAGTTCAGACCGCTACAATAGAGACCTTCTATCTTTACCCTTCCGGCGGCACACTTAGAGATAGTAGTTTTCAACTCCTCTTCTATGATTCGCGGTACGATACGTACCGTGGGTTCAAGCATCCACACATGAGTCGATAGGTCGGCCGATAGTTGCAGGCTCCCTGAAATCAAGCTTCAACAAAAAAGGGACAAGTCACCCCTTCGAAAGAAGGGGTCCAGACAAAGTCTCAAGCTCGGTTCTGGATTCCTGCTGGAGTTTATCCCGACGAAAGTCGGGACAGGAATGACTGCAATCCTTCTTTGTTTGTCATCCCCGCATGCTTTGGGCCGCCTGCCCGCCTTTGCGGTTCTCGCGGTGCAGGCGGGGGGAGACAAAATCAATGGGAACGAACTGCCCGGGTTCTTCGTTTTCATGATAGCATCAGTAAGTCTCACCAATTGAGAAATTTTCGGGAGGTTAACTACCATGTATGATATTCTGATCAAACAAATGAGAGATGAAGTCACACGGCTCGGGGCGCAGGAGTTGCGGACAGCGGCAGAAGTCGATGAAGTGCTGCCCAACGCCAAAGGGGTGACACTCGTTGTCGTCAATTCGACGTGTGGATGCGCCGCAGGCGCGTCCCGTCCAGCACTCGCGAAAGCACTTCAGCATTCGGTTAGTCCGGACAGAATTGTGACGGTCTTTGCCGGCCAGGACAAAGAAGCAACGGCCCGGGCGCGCGAGTTTTTCACAGATCAGCCACCATCATCTCCTTCTTTCGCGTTTATGCGCGACAGTAAGTTCGTTCACATGATCCATCGATATCAAATCGAAGGTCATACGGCCGACCAGGTTGCCGCAACACTCACCAATACGTTTGAGAAGCTCTGTGGCGCGGAGGCGAAACAGGCAGTGTAGATTCCTTCTGCTGTTGATTAGTGGCCCGCATCAGTCCTATCGATGTGGGCTTTTTGTTTTCGTGTGAGGAGAAGCATGACATTCTCGTCGGTTGATTATGACTCCAATTTTGGTTAATTGTATGCAACTGGAAATGACGCGACAACGGATTGCAGAGAAATGACCCATACTGACTTCACTTAGTGAGAAACAGCCATGATCCGACGATTGAATCTTCTTTTCCTGGTCGCAACCTTTGTGGTGCCACTGTCCGCACAGGTGCAATTCACAGGTGATGCATCGGCAAGCGCACTCAAAAGCGCCCGAACAACAAGCGCTCGGGTTGTGGACGTTGGAAATCCCACGTTTGGATGGCGGTTTGACCTCTTTCTGGATGGAAAAGTCACAGACAATGTTTCTGTCATTGTCCGCACCCGGACATCGGATGATGAGCTGATCAACTTCGACTGCGTCGCATTGAGGATAACGAACCTTGCGAACCTTGGGTTCAATTTTCAAATGGGAAAATTCGACATACCTTTCGGAAATCTTGCCGAGCGGCGATATCCGTCAAAAAACTTCCTCTATGGTCTTCCACTTATCCATGAGTACCGCATGTCTCTGCCAAATCAAGTCCCCACACGCGTCGAAGTGTTGAACAATCGGGGGAAGGGGACTGGAATGCGCCTTTTGGATCTGGGAATCAACGATCTGGGAGCCATGGTCTTCGGCGATGCGGGCAAGTTGCATTATGCCGTCGCAGTCGCAAACGGAACCGTGAGCTCAACCACGACGAACCACCAGAATGAAGATTCCGATTTCAACAAGATCCTTCGTCTTGCATATACCCCAATGACGGGACTTACAGTCGGCGCGTCGGCTGCAATGAGTGCCTACCTCGGTGGCGATGGAAGATCGTTGCCGAGAAGTCAGGGGCGTTCACACTACCAGCAAATGACCGGGGAGTTGGACGTGGAATTCAACCGGGAAAAGTTCATGATGAACGGCGAGGCGGTGTACAGCCGTTGGACCGTTCCATTTGAAAACCAAGATACAGACCTTTGGGCCCTCGGCTATAACGCGGAAGCGAAATACACATGGATCCCGCGCTTCTACACGGCGGTTCGAGTCGGTGGACTCGTGTTTTCTCGCCTGAGCCTTGAAAGCGCTTCGCCGCGATGGGACAACAATATCCTCGAAGTCGAAGCCGGTGTTGGATACTATATTGACCGCAATACCCTGGCCAAACTGGTGCGCAGGGAAACCCGCACACTTGAAGTGACAGGGCCGCGCGACAATCTCACCGTACTCCAACTGGCAGTCTCATTCTGATTGTTGTTGGGATTATGAGTATCCAAACTGCTCCAGATCCCTCTGTGGAGTGCACCAAATCTCTTAGGAACGAAACCACCTGTGCTGTTTCACAGCTACTCTGGCGTGTATTCTAGAAGGTCATTTCTCGCGTGAGATTGTCTACCACCGCCGTCTTATGGACGGAACCTGGTGCATGAATGTATTGTTCTTTGAATGATATGAGACATGGGGAGGAGCCAAGAAGAACCTGCCTCCAGGATGACGTGCAATGCGACTCACTTAGGAATAGGGGAAAAGGATCGTGCGTTGGTCGAGCCTTACAGTGTGCTTAGCAGCCCTCGTCGCTGGTATCGTCATTGCCGGCTGTAGTGACAAGGGAAGTAATCCCGCAAGTTCTTCCCCTCCTCCTCAGCAGACACAAGACGTCTCGTTCAAGAACCAAATTGTTCCATATTTCATCAACTACGGTTGTGACGGATGCCATGGAGGAAACGGTGGCCTCGATGTTCAGACGGTCGCACAACTCTTGCGCGGAGGCATTCATGGTCCTGCCGTTGTGGCCGGCAAAGCCGATTCCAGCATCATCATAAAGAAACTCTCTTCAAGCCCTCCGTTTGGCGATCGTATGCCGCGGGGCGGACCCTACATGGCAGACTCTACAATTCAAATTCTTAAAACATGGATCAATCAAGGAGCCAAGAACAATTGAGCAACGATTTGCTTCGATCGACACATAACCGACATTCACATGCACTTTCGATTTTTGCCCTCGCTGTCGTTTTCTCTGGGGCGCTGTTCGCACAAGATAGCACGAAGGCGAATTCATCAACAGAAGTGTCGTTTTCAAAGGATGTGGCGCCGGTCCTCGACAAATTCTGCACAACCTGCCACTCGTCAGAAGAAGATCATCCGAGTGAGCTCTTTATGGATTCCTATGAACTATTGATGAAGGGGGGGAAACACGGGAAGGCAATCGTGCCAGGCAATTCCAAGGAGAGTCTCTTCTCTCAGAAGATGAGCGACGATCCGCCATTCGGAAAAATGATGCCGCCTCCGAGAAAGCCGCGACCAACCCCCGAGCAAGTTGCACTCATTCTCGCGTGGATTGACCAGGGGGCCAAGAAGAATTGAACCTGCCGGGTTCAATCGTATTTGGTGGTGATGATCGATGAGTATAGATCGCATTTCCACGACGCTTGTCCATAAGGTCAGACCTCCGGCGACTTCCGTTCCCGCAAAGCCGCCAGCTCTCATTTTGCTTCATGGCCGAGGCACGAACGAAGACGACCTTCTTGGTCTCGCAGACTTCCTGGATCCCCGGTTTTTCATCGTCAGCGCACGAGCTCCGTATCGATTCGAACAAGGGCATGACAGTTACGCGTGGTTCGGACTGCAGGAGATTGGGAAGCCCGACGCTCAGCAATTCAGCGAAGCATACCATCATCTTACGCAGTTCATTGAGGATGTGAAAACGGGGTACCCGGTCGATCCTGCCCGCGTGTTTCTGCTCGGATTCAGCATGGGAAGCATCATGGCCTTCGCGGTCGCTCTGACACAACCGAACGCCGTTCGCGGAATTGTTGCTCACAGCGGATACATTCCGGAAAGCGTGTCACTGCAGTTCGCATGGACTCAACTCTCCTCCCTCTCAGTCTTTATCGCTCACGGTCTCCACGATCCCGTCATCCCCATACAGAAGGCGCGTCGCGCTCAGGAGCTGCTTTCGAAAACAGAAGCCGATCTCACGTACAAAGAGTATCCCATCCAACATACGATCAGCGAAGAAAGCCTCGCCGACCTATCGCAGTGGCTCCAGAAAAAGCTTGATGTTCCGGCGGATATGAAGTAGATTCTTCACGCACCGCAGCTCGTTGAATCCAACTTTTCCTGTGTGATCGTGAAGAGATCTACGCGCAAAAAAACCTCCACCTCTGCATTCGGCACTTCCGGTCGAAGTAGCCACGATTCTTCGCGTTTCTACAAAAGTCGGTTGTACGATCCTCTTGCGCAAAAGACCACAACCGCCGCTTCCGAGAATCCTATCCCCTCAGATGCCCTCGATCGGATTTTCTGGAAGAGCAGCGAATTGATGGATGAGCTGCCGGACAACTCTGTTCATCTGATGATCACCTCTCCGCCGTACAATGTCTCCAAGGAATACGACGAAGACCTGACGTTGGGGGAGTATCGGGAGCTTCTGCGTCGTGTGCTGCGCGAAACATATAGAGTCCTTGTTGAAGGTGGAAGAGCGTGTGTCAATGTCGCAAATGTGGGCAGGAAGCCCTACATCCCTTTCCATGCATTCATTGCGCAGGACATGATCGAGCTCGGATATTCGATGCGCGGTGAGATCATCTGGAACAAAGCTGGCAGTGCCGGACCATCGACCGCCTGGGGAAGCTGGAAATCCGCCTCAAATCCGACGCTGCGCGACGTTCACGAATACATTCTGATTTTCTCGAAAGACACGTTTGCACGCAAAAGAGAGGGGAAGAAAAGCACCATCGAGAGAGATGAATTCCTTGAGTTCACCAAAAGTATCTGGACATTTCCGTCTGAGTCAGCCCGACGCGTTGGTCACCCGGCGCCGTTTCCTCTTGAACTTCCCCGTCGGCTCATTCAGCTCTACAGTTTCGCGGGGGATGTTGTTCTCGATCCATTTGTGGGAAGCGGCTCAACCTGCATTGCCGCTCTGAAGGCAAACCGCCATTTTATCGGCTATGAGAAAAACCGTGGCTATGTCAAGCTCGCGGAAGGACGAATAAAGGCTTCCCGTGGCACGATGAAGGATTGAAAGCGATCCAGATTCGAGGTATATTTTTGCCGGTGGGAGCGACGTGAATCCACGCAAATCCGTTTGTTGAAATTATTCTTTGGCACCTTCTATGAAAACTAAAACCGTTCTCAGCGTAGCTTTTGCGACGCTTCTTTGCAGCCTCTCGTCGTTTTCACAACTTTCGCAAGCGACCTCTCCGCTCACCGCGGCGCTCGACTCGCTCAAATCGCACTATGCGCCTGATCGTCGGGTCGCTGTCTTCGATGTCACGTGCGTTCAACAGGGGAGCGTTGTTCTCCTCAGAGGAGAAGTCGACAATCCGAAAGCGAAAGAAGACGTCATGAGTCTGGTTCACAGGAGTCTTGGTGGCCAGATTATTGACAGCCTAAAGGTTCTACCAGATCCAGAACTCGGCGATAAGCGCTTCGGAATTGTCTCCGCCAGCGTGGGCAACGTACGCTCCAATCCCAGGCACCAAGCCGAAATGTGCACACAGGCGATGATGGGAATGGTTGTGAAGATTCTGAAGAAACGGGGCGGGTGGTGCTACGTTCAGCTGCCCGACAACTACCTCGGATGGCTGGAAGGAAGTGCAATGAAGGTGACGACCGAAGCGGGAGTGGAAACGTGGAGGTCTGCCGCGAAAGTGATTGTCAAGACGATCTTCACGTTCGTACATGAGCATCCCAGTGCATCGTCGCAACCGGTGAGTGACGCCGTCGCCGGCGTATTGCTCAAGCAACTGAAGAGCACGGGACCGTGGGTTGCCGTGGAGCTCCCGGACGGTCGGAAAGGGTACATTGAACGTTCCAGCGTTGATGATTACGGGCACTGGAAGAAGACGCGGAAGTTAACGCCGGAAAATGTTGAAATTGCTGCGAAATCCCTGATTGGAATTCCTTACCTCTGGGGAGGGACGTCACCGAAGGGAATGGATTGCTCCGGATTTACGAAGACTATTTTCAGGCTCAACGGGCTGGAGCTCTCCCGCGACGCCGACCAGCAAGCCGATGGTGGACAAGTGGTAGATAAAGGGAGTGATTTTGAAAACCTGAAGAAGGGAGATCTGTTGTTCTTTGGTCGAAAGGGCAGTGCAGACAGACCGGAGCACATCTCCCACGTGGGCATCTACCTGGGCAAGAAAGAATTCATCCACACTCCCGGTGGGGCCGGTGTGCAGATCAACAGTTTTGACGCTACTGCTTCGAACTACAACGAGGCCGAACTGAAGCGTTTCGTTCGCGCACGCCGGTACATCGGTACACAACCTGTTCCGGAAGTCCCGAAGAAGTAAAATCGATCTCAAAACCTCTTTTGGAAGATAGGAATCTCACGCAAAGTCCCGCTCCTCGTAGTGAATTAAAGCAATGTGTCATTGCGAGCGTCTTCTGCGAAGCAATCCATCCCGCGCAGTATAGATTGCTTCGTTGTCCCGCGAAACAACAGCGGGACGCCTCGCAATGACTGGGAGCAAGGTGTCTTTGCGCCTAGGCGTGATCATGTGTAAGAGGTCACAGCTTCTTCACACCGATACCTGGTCTGTCCGTCAGCGTTACCTTTCCGTCAATCACCTTCGTCCCATCAAACACGTCGTTGCTGATCAGCAGTGCGCCGTCAAGGTCGGCGTAGTCGACCATAGGAGTCAGGTGCGCTGCAGCCGATATTGCACACGACGTCTCCGTCATACAGCCCATCATGACTTTCAATCCGAGAGACCGGGCAAGAACGATCATCTTGTGTGCTTCCCGCATCCCGGCACACTTCATCAGTTTGATGTTGATCCCTGAATACACGCCAACTGCTTTCTTCACATCCGGGAGACGTTGCACACCTTCATCGCCGAAGATGGGCAGTGGACTGTGTTCGGTCAGCCATGCAAGGTCGTCCACCTGTTCTTTCGGCATTGGCTGCTCGATGAACACGACTCCCTTCTCCTTCAGCCAGTGGGCCATATCAAGAGCGAATTGTTTGTCCTTCCAACCCTGATTGACATCCGTCGTAATGGGTTTGTCGGTGACGGATCGAATGGTCTCGATAATCATCTTGTCCGTGTCGCGGCCAAGTTTCACTTTCAGAAGCTTGAACTCCGCTGCCTCTTTGGTCTTTTGGCGGACCACATCCTCGGTATCAATGCCGATCGTGAATGAAGTGTAAGGTGTGGCGGTCTTTTTGAATCCCCAAATGTTGTACCACGGTTGACCCATCAGTCGACCGATCAGATCGTGCAGCGCGATGTCCACAGAAGCCTTTGCTGCTGGATTCCCCGGGGCGATTGCATCGATGTCCCGAAGGATCGTCTCGAGCTCAAACGGGTTTTCATACTTGCTCAAATCAACCTTTGCGAGAAATGCGGTGGCGGTGTCGTGCGATTCTCCGAGATAGGGAGGCATAGAAGCCTCACCGTAGCCAATGACTCCATCATGCTCGATCTCTGTCAGAACGACCGGTGTGGTTGAGCGGGAACTATTGGCGATGGTGAAAACATGTTTCAGTTCAAGCGTATAGGGGCGAAAACGGAGTTTCATGCGGGCGTTCTTTTGCCGTGGTGCAATGAGGTTTTCGGCGTGCAAATCTGTGAATCCCCCTGCGAGGGAAGCACCGGCAAGCAAAGAAGTTGCCTTGAGAAACTCCCGACGATCGTGGTTCATGGGAACTCCTTGTCGTGAAGTGATTGAGAGCCGTCACAAGGTAGGGAAAAGGGGAATCATTTTCAAAGCATTGGGGTTGTAAGAAGAAAGAAGAGATGAACGATTTCTGTACCGGAGTTGCTTTCGAACGGTGCAGTTTGTACCTTGTTTCGGAATGTATCTTGATCATGATGAGCGATGAAAGACAGGAAAAAACAGATCCTTGTTGTTGATGACGAGCCGTCCTGGTTGAAGAGCATGGCAATCATGCTACGGAGGGAAGGGTACCAGGTAAAAGAAGCGCAGAGTGCTGCTGAGGCCCTTACGCTGCTCATCAAATATCGCCCCGATCTTATTGTTAGCGATCTGACAATGCCTGATATGAACGGCTTCGATCTGCTGGACAAGATCAAGAAGCAGCCGACGATTTCGGGGACACCGGTTGTGTTCCTGTCGGCAATCGATGATTTCTATGCGAAGAAAGTTGCCCGCGAACTCGGCGCCAAGGCTTGCCTGCCCAAGCCCTACGACAAGGATGACATGGTGTCGATCCTCAAGCAGTACCTCCCGCGTTAATCACACCCCAGAACCGCTCGTGTTGCGTTGACTTGCTATTGATGCCCCGTGTTGCTACTTTTTCGGTGTCCATTTCTGCCCCCAACGATGAAACTCTCAAGATTGTGGAAATTCCGTACGGCCCTCGGGCCTGTTGAGCAAGCCCAGGTCGTGGCCTCTGTTGTTGTGGTTGTCTCGCTGGCAACCATAGTCAGCATCCGCGTCTTCACGTACGGCAACAGGCTCGATTGGTTGCTGTTCGGCAGTGTGACCAGTGTGGGAGTGTTGGGGTTCATTAATGTTCTCTTCACGCTGAAGTACGGTCAGCAGCTCGAAGAACAGAAACGCGAGTTGATGGCGCTCAATACGATCGCAGAGGCGGTCAATCGCTCGGTTGGCATGAAGGTTCTGTTGAGGGAGTCGATCCGTGAGATTCGCCGGCTCCTCGATGTCGATTACGGATGGATCTATCATATGGATGGGGGAAGACTCATTTTGCGCGCAGCGGAAGGAGCTGAGCCGCTCCCGCGCGCCATTATCGAACCGGACACGGACATCGAGAGCAAGGATATTCAATGGGTGGGTTTCCCGCGCTCGAGGGTGAAGCCGAGGTCATGGGAAAGCAAGGAAGAATGGACGTACGGCGGAATCGGTTCGTGGGCCTCCGTGCCCATTATCATGAAAGACAAGTTCGCAGGAGCGATCGTCGTCGCGAGCATCGAACGCAAGGCGATTCTGCAGAAACAATTGAACCTGATGGAAGCTTTTTCCAACCAGATCGGTGTGGCGTTGGAGAACGCAACGCTCTTTGAACAGCTCCGAAAATCCGAAGAGCGCTATATGGATCTCTTCGAACATTCTCCCGACATGTATCATATCGTCAATCGCCAGGGAATCATTATCAGCTGCAACCAGACGGAGGCAGACCGCCTGGGCTATCGCAAGGATGAGCTCGTCGGCCATTCGCTCCTGACGTTCTATGCTCCGGAGAATCGAGTGGCTGTTCAGAGCCTCGTCACCGATGTGTTTGAGAATCATCGCGAGGTCTCCGGTCATGAACAGCAATTCATGGCCAAGGGTGGCGAGATTGTCGACGTCAGCGTCAGCACCTCCATCGTCTATGATGAATCCCGAAAGCCCGCGTTCATTCGAATCGTCGCCCGCGATATCACGGAGAAAAAGAAACTGGAATCGAAGATCTTTCACGCACAACGCATCGATAGTATCGGGAACCTCGCCGGCGGCATCGCACATGATTTCAACAATATCCTCACTTCCATTCTCGGCTCAACCGCGATCATGAAGAGGAAGATGCGGAAAAACAACCAGTGGTATCATTTCGCTGATATCATTGAGACGGCAGCGAAGCGAGGGGCGGGCCTGACACGGCAGTTGCTGACGTTTGCCCGGAAAAGCACGCCGCAATTTCGCCCAATCATTGTCAACGACATTATTGAGGAGACCCTCCGGCTGTTTGAGCGGAGCACCGACAAAAGTATTGCGATCAAGAAGGAATTGACCAACGATCTGGCCATTATCAAAGGGGATGACGGGCAACTCCAGCAAGCGATACTCAATCTCTTGATCAATGCACGCGATGCTATGCCGAACGGAGGAACCATCACTATCCGAAGTCAGGCGTTGAACCCGGATATCCGGTCGGCGAGCGTCTTCGGCGACGCCCGGGCTGGCGAGTTTGCTTCGGTCGCCATACGTGATGTAGGAGCGGGCATGTCTCAAGCGGTTCAGCAAAGGATCTTCGAGCCCTTCTTCACGACGAAAGACAAGGGGACGGGTTTGGGGCTTTCTGTGGTCTATGGCGTCGTCAACTCGCATGGAGGCTTCATCACGGTGCAAAGCGAGGTCGACAAGGGGTCGCAGTTTACCATGTTCTTTCCTCTCGTGGCTGACAGAGAGAAGTTCCAGCGCAGTCTCAAGGAACAGCGGTTGCGGCATGGAAGCGAGCGGATTCTCGTCGTTGATGATGAGGAGCACGTTCGTGAAATGATCTGTCGTATGCTGCAGACTCTGGGCCATGACGTTGACTTCGTCGAGAGCGGCCAGGAAGCAATTGATCTTGTGGAGAAGAAAGAATCGTTTGACCTTGTCATTCTCGACATGAACATGCCGACGATGAGCGGAAAAGAAACGTTTTTCAAGTTGAAAGAAATTGAGCCTGACCTGAGGGTCGTCATTTCGACGGGCTACAGCAATGCCAGTTTGGAACCGAACTCCCTCAATGACTTCGTCGACGGATTCCTGCAGAAACCATACCAGATGGAAGAATTATCGAAAGTGTTGCGTGATGTGTTCGACGAAAAGCGTGAATAGTTCCGCTCTCTTTCCGGCAAGCGTCTTCTTCGTTATCGTTGCAACTCGGTGAAATAATCGGTACCATTTTTCGACAAAACTCAACCTTCCTTTCATCCTCAGCCTGAAACAGCGCAGTATGAGTCTCGAGTCATTTGGTGAAGAACTACGGAGGCTTCGTGAGCAAAAGCAGATGTCTCTTGCCGCGATCTCCGAAGCGACACGCATCAGCGAAAGAATGTTGGAGGCGATGGAGGCCGGGAAGTTCTCCGTTCTTCCTCAAACATACATTCGGGCGTTTCTCCGTGCCTATGCCCGTGTGCTCGAGGCCAACCCGGAAGAGATTCTCAAACGCTATGACGCTCTGAACCAGGAAATTCGTGTGACCGCGGAAGAGTGGATAAATCGATCCCAAATCCCTTCGCCTTCACCGGAACGGGCCAAGCAATCAACCACTTCTTCCGGACGATCGCTCCTGAAGCCCGCCCTGATTCTGACTGTCATCATCGCAGCGATCGGTGGAGTCGTCTATCTGGCAACGAGAGGCCCCTCGGTCCCCGTTCAGGATCCAATGACAAAGGTCCCCTTCGACAAAGCTGTGCATGAGACGGAAGCCGCTATTATTCAATCTGAGCCGACTCCGCCCCCCGCGCCAGTACAACAACCGGTTGCAGACAGCCTTCGCCTCGAAGTCACGACGACGGATTCACTGTGGATCTCTGTGATTATCGACAACGTGCGGAAGGGTCAGTACCTCTTCCCGCCACGCCGGACGCATACATGGGCAGCCAAAGAGCAATTCATCGTCTCCATGGGAAATGCTGGTGTTGCAACATTTCGTTTGAATGGAAATGATCTTGGGGCCCTCGGGAGACGCGGCACCGTCGCACGTAATGTCGTCATTACCCGATCTGGCGTACAGCAAGAGCAATAGAGTTTTCGAAACGTATGGCCGTGAGTGCGAGCATACTCAAGCGTATCGAGAGTCTCCGCGCCCAGTTGCGGGAGCATGATTTCCGCTACTATGTGCTGGCTCAACCGACGATCTCCGATCAGGAATATGATCGCCTGATGCGCGCGCTTGTCGATCTCGAAAAGGTGTACCCCGAAGCGATCACACCAGATTCTCCCAGCCAGCGGGTTGGAGGTCAGCCCACCAAAGAATTTCAGACGGTCACGCACGCGGTCCCGATGCTCAGCCTCTCGAACACGTACAATGAAGGTGAGGTGAGAGACTTCGATCGCCGGGTTCGGTCGGTTTTGGGTCAGGAGCAGTTCCGGTATGTCTGCGAGCTGAAATTTGATGGAGTGGCCGTGAGCCTTCTGTTCAGCGGTGGCGTTTTTCTTCGTGGGGCGACGAGAGGTGACGGGACACAGGGAGACGACATTACGCAAAATCTCAGGACCATTCGTTCGATTCCCCTGCGGGTGATGAAAAAGAAAAAGGGGTTGAAGGAATTCGAGGTGCGCGGTGAAGTCTACATGAAGCGGGAGGACTTCCGCCGGATGAACGCTGATCGCGAGCTTGCTGGCGAAAAGCTGTTCATCAATCCTCGGAATTCAGCAGCTGGTACGCTCAAGCTTCAGGATCCCAAAATCGTCGCCGGGAGGCCGTTGAATTTTGTTGCCTACTATCTACGGTCCACTGAAGGAGGCTTGGTTGGTCACCACGATAACCTTACCACCCTCCGCGAACTCGGTTTCCCTGTAAGTCAACACTCGAAGGTGTGCAAAACCGTCGAAGCTGTCGTCGAGTACTGGAAAGACTGGGAAAAGCGACGGGATTCTCTCCCGTACGACATCGACGGTGTTGTGGTGAAGGTTGACTCTCTGGCTCAGCAAACCCGCCTGGGGATGATTGCAAAAAGCCCCCGTTGGGCCATTGCGTTCAAGTTCGCGGCACGGCAGGCCACGACCCTCCTCCATGAAATAAAGCTTCAGGTCGGAAGGGTTGGAACGATCACCCCGGTAGCAGAGTTGGAACCCGTGTTCGTTGGGGGATCGACCGTCTCCCGCGCAACGCTGCACAACGAAGATTACATTAAAGAGCTCGATATTCGCCCGGGAGATAGCGTCGTTGTGGAAAAAGGGGGAGATGTGATCCCCAAGGTGAGCTCGGTCGTGAAAGAAAAGCGTCCCCCCGGAACCAAGCCGTTTGCGATGCCGAACAAGTGCCCCGAATGCGGATCAAGGATTTCGCGTCCCGAGGAAGAGGCAAACTACTACTGCGAAAACAGTGAATGTCCGGCACAAATCCGAGCAAGGATCGAACATTTCGCTCATCGCGGGGCAATGGACATCGAGGGTCTGGGCGAAGCGGTCGTTGACCAACTCGTGGGTCTGGGATTTGTTCACAATTACGCTGATCTCTACGAGCTGCACAAACGAAAACGCGAGCTCGTGAATCTGGAGCGCTGGGGCGAAAAGAGCGTTGAGAATCTCCTTGCAGCGATCGACAACAGCAAACAACGTTCTTTCAGCAGAGTTCTGTTTGCTCTCGGCATCCGGCACGTGGGAGCGAGTGTTGCACAACTTCTCGTCAACCAGGTTGCCACAATGGATGCGTTGATGAACGCATCGGTCGTCGAGCTCCAAACCATCCAGGGAGTGGGTCCGCAAATTGCCGACAGCGTGCGTCGGTTTCTCGAAGACAAACACAATTCAAAAATCGTCGAGAAGCTCAGGAAGGCCGGTCTGCAATTCGAGGAGAGGCTGCAGCGTGTCGTCAGGCAGTCTCCGTTCTTAGGAAAGACTGTGGTCCTGACCGGCACACTGTCGACCTTGAGCAGGGACGAGGCCAAAGAAAAAATTGAAGAGCTCGGAGGTCGAGTCGCTTCCAGCGTGAGTAGTAAGACAGATTTTGTAGTTGTGGGCGCTGATGCCGGCTCAAAGCTCGACAAGGCAAAGAAACTGGGTATCCGGACGATCGACGAGGATGACTTCTCGAAGCTTGTCAGCTCATCCTGATGGAGATCACAAACCGAAGAAAGAAACGAAGAAAATTACATGCTTGAAAATTTGCGTTTACGCGTTGGAACCTCGTATGCCCGGTTTCATTTCCGGTCATCAGGCGATCCCATCGTCCGATTCACGGAAGCGATTTCCGTTGCGAAACAGCCGATTGTTTTTCTTCCGGAATTTCCGGAAGAAGCATCTGCCGTTGAAATGGTTCTGAAGTTTTTTGCGCAGCGTTTTCATTCAAGCAAGGTCATGCTTGTGGCACGGAAGGAAATTCTGTCCCGGCTTCCCGAGCATCGTTCCTTTCCACTCATCACCTTCAGTGCCGAGGAGCTCAATGCGTGGTATCTCCCGACGTCGGATTTGCTTCGAAAGGTGAAAAAGAGTACATTCGATGTAGCATTCGATCTGAATATTCGCTTTGCGTTGCCGAGCTCATTTCTTTGTCGCTCGTCGCAAGCCCCGTTGCGGATAGGATTTGTCAAACCGAACGCAGACAGTTTCTACAATTTCCAGGTTCAAACCGGACCGTCAAACAATTGTTCTCAAGTATATTCACAGCTGTTGAAGTGCATCGAAATGTTTTAGGAATTCGATTCAGCACGACGAACAACGATCCGTCAGCGCACAATGGCAAGAGGAGGACGCCATGCAATTTGAAGTGAAGAAGAACGGTGATGCGACGATTCTCAAGGTGAAGATGCGCAAACTTGACGCGAGTGTATCGCCGGAATTGAAAGGGGAGTTCCTCGTCCTGTGCAACCGGCAAACGAAGAATCTGGTCATTGATCTGAGTGATGTGGAGTTCTGCGACAGCAGTGGCCTCAGTGCGCTCCTGATCGCTGAACGGAAGATGAGAGAAAACGGAGGGGTCGTGAAGCTCGCCGGACTCCAGAAAAAGGTTCTTGCTTTGATTCGCATTTCCCGCCTGGACCGTGCCTTCCGCATTCACGATACGGTTGCGAAGGCGCTGAAGTCGTAAACGCCGTACCCTGAGTTGTTTTCCGCACGGGCAGCACAGTGTAGCCCACGAATTGATAACCCTGCCTCAGGAGTCCCCGTTGGGTTTCCATACCATTGACTACGTCATTCTTGTTGTCTATCTCATCGGCATAGCCGTTTTGGGAATTGTGCGTGGCGGTAAGCAAACGTCGACGCGCGACTATTTCCTTGGACGCGACGAAATCCCGTGGTGGGTCGTCTGCTTCTCCATCGTTGCTGCCGAAACGAGTACTCTGACATTCATCAGCATCCCTGGCCTCGCTTATCTCGCCAACCTGAACTTCCTTCAGGTCACCGTGGGCTATCTCCTTGGCAGAATTGTTGTCAGTTTCATATTTCTGCCGGCATATTACAAAGGGGAGCTTTCGACAGCCTACGCCTTCCTCGAACGGCGATTTGGAATGAAAACGAGAAGCTTTGCGTCCCTCGTCTTCCTGTTCACAAGACTGGCGGCAGAAGGGGTACGCCTCTTTGCATCAGCCATTCCGCTGAAGTTCATCCTTAACATCAACTATCCAACGGCGATTCTTATCATCGCTGCCATCGCGCTGCTCTATACGTACATCGGCGGGGTTCGGGGTATCTTGTGGGTGGACGCTCTGCAGATGGTGATCTATCTCGGAGGAGCAACGCTCTCGGCGATTCTGCTCATTTCTACTGCTGACGGGGGATGGGCAGGCATTACGCAGAAGGCGTTTGAAGCGGGCAAGTTCCAGATCATCAACCTGGGATTCGACAGTAGCTTCTGGGGATCCCCGTATACGCTTTTCGGCGGTCTCATCGGAGGTGCCTTCCTCTCTATGGCGTCGCATGGAACCGATCAGCTCATCGTTCAACGGGTTCTGACAACAAAATCGCTCGCCGCAAGCCGAAAAGCGATGATCGGCAGCGGAGTGATTATCATCTTTCAGTTTGCGCTCTTTCTCATCGTCGGACTCCTTCTGTACGGTTACTACAACGGAGCAACGATTGCCCAAATGGGCTTACTCCGGGCAGACGAGATATTTCCAAGATTTATTACCCAGGGACTCCCTTCCGGCGTGGCAGGATTTGTCATCGCAGGTCTCACTGCAGTTGCACTCTCAACGCTGGCCGGATCCATGACATCGATGGCTTCGTCGACGGTCATGGATCTCTACAAACCGTATTTCGGCAAGAATGTCACACCCGAACGTGAGCTGTTCCTGTCGCGACTTGTTACCGTGGGATGGTCCGTCATGTTGGTAGGCTCCGCTTTGGTCTTCATGAACACAACGCAAACGGTGGTCGAGCTTGCGCTGAGCATTGCATCGTTTACTTACGGGGGCCTTCTGGGAACATTTCTGCTCGGCGTTCTCTTCAAGAAGCCGACACAAGAGGATGCACTTGCTGGCTTCGTTGCAGGGATCTTCATCATGATCACTGTCATTGCCCTCAATCTTGTGGCATGGACGTGGTTCACGGTGATTGGCGTTTCCGCGACGCTGATCGTTGGTAATGTCTTGAGCCTGTTGAGCAAGCGCACGAGCGCGTAGCAGCTGTGACGTCGAATGAGATCGTGGCGGCACCATGAAAAAGGGACGCATCATCTCTGTGCTGGTAAAAGAGAAGGAGGATCTCAAACTCGACAGTGAGATCCGTCAGTACTTCAATTTCCTTCGTCTTGAAAAAGGCTCTTCTCAGCATACACTCCACTCCTATCAGTTTGACCTCGCAAAGTACCGAGCCTTTCTTGTTGATCAGAACATCGTCACGGTAAGCAGAGTCAAAGAGGAGCACCTCAGCGAATTCCTGAAGGAGCTTGCGCGGAAACGTCTCTCGCCGCGAAGTGTGGCGCGGATTCTCTCGGCCGTTCGTGGACTCCACCGCTTCATGGTGGGGGAGGGGTTGCACGATGATGATCCGACAGAGAATATAGACACTCCGAAACGTTCGAAAACTCTCCCTGGTGTGCTTTCCGTGGCAGAAATTGATGCTATTTTGAAGCAGCCGGATGTCCGGAAACCACTGGGCGTGCGCGACAGAGCCATGCTGGAAGTTCTCTACGCGACCGGAGTGCGGGTGTCGGAGCTTACGAATCTCAAGCAGTCGAACCTGATGTTCGATTCGGACCTGATTCTGGTCTTTGGCAAGGGTTCAAAGGAGCGCCTTGTGCCGATTGGACCATCAGCAGTCGATTGGGTCACAACCTATCAGCGGGATGTGCGGATTCACCTTGTAAAAGCAGGTCGTTCGAAGGATGTGTTGTTTCTGAACTTTCGAGGGGGAAAGCTGTCTCGCGCGGCAATACGGGATTTGGTTGTGAAATACGCCCGCGCAGCCGGTATCAGAAAGGAAATTCATCCGCACACATTTCGCCACTCATTTGCCACTCATCTTCTGGAAGGTGGAGCCGATCTTCGTGCAGTGCAGGAGATGCTTGGTCACGTCGATATTTCCACGACACAAATCTACACACACATCGACCGCGAATACCTCAAAGAAGTTCACCGAACGTTCCATCCTCGCGCCTGACATCCTTCGGCGACCAGATCGTGAAACGGGTCGCAGGCCCGTCTACCTTGACGGTACTGGCGTCCCGTCCGACAAGGCAAATCTCATTCGTGAAACGGTCGCAGACCCGTCTACCTTGACGGTACTGGCGTCCTGTCCGACGAGACAAGTCTAAGACTTCGACCGGGTTGCCGACTCGACCAAATTCGAGTAACAGCCGTGGAAACCTTCTATCGCCGACATTTGCCCCACTATCAGCCACCAGGAGCCACGTACTTCGTCACATTCCGGCTTGCAGGCTCGCTGCCCGTGAAACTCAGTAAGGAGCGGTCTCTTTTTGGAAATCGAAATCATGATCAAGATCACTTCTGGCGTCTCGACTCAATTCTGAGCTCTTCAAATTTTGGTCCTCGGTGGTTGCAGAATGCCGACGTTGCAGAAATTGTTCAGGAGGCAATCATGTTTCGGGATGGCATCAAATACGACTTGTATGCATCGTGCATCATGCCGACCCATGTCCACATGGTATTTCAGTTGCTCGACGGAAGTGCGAGCGAGATTTCACAACCTGGTCGGAATAATAATGCTGAGCAGAACCGAAAGCTTGTACGGTATCCGGTGACGGAAATCCTTGGATCGCTGAAAAAACATACTGCCCTTGAAGCGAACAAGGTTCTGGGTCGGAGAGGGGCTTTCTGGAAAGACGAAAGCTACGATCACTTTGTCCGCGATGGCGCCGAACTGGAGAGGATTTTGTGGTACGTGTTGTTCAATCCTCAAAAATCCGGACTTGTAAAATCATGGAAGGACTGGAAGTGGACGTACTGCAAGCCACGGTTGTTGGCGTTGGAGTAGGCACTGTAGATCTGGCCATGCGGACGGGACTAGCGTCCCGTCCGATGACGCGAATCTGAGGCATGAGCACAATCGGACACGAATTGTCCATCGGATCGCAGACCCGACGTTCTTGACGGGACAGGCGTCCAGTCCGACGAGACAAATCAAAGACTTAGATCGTGTCGCAGACCCCAATCGTCCGTCGGCTCGCTGACCCGGCATTTTGGACGGAACTAGCGTTCCACGAAATGAATCTTGGCTTGATTACTTGCCAGTTTCTCGTGATGGATCTTTCGTCTTATTAGCTCGAGTTCATTCTTTCCATTGCCAAGTCCTCCGCTGTCCCACAGCTTCCTTTGGGCTCACTCAGTTGAGAAAGTTGACTGATTCTCGGCAGGCGTGCGGATTCTCTCTACAAAGGTCGTGCCAAACAAAACGGCTTGAGTTTCTTGAGATTTTTTGGTAAGTACCTGCATCCGATGGTGTTCGCCCGCACGTATCATTGGTCCGAAGCAGGCGACCCGGAATCCGATCATTTGGGCGAGCTGACTCAATGAGCTTGTGCCAGTATCTCTCCTGAACTCAGTTGATCGCTTCATGAAACGTAGAATACTGGCCGTGGCGGAAGGACGATTCAGTCCGCTCAAATCCAAGACAGCGAACGGTGCCATTGCCTATCTCCCTGGTGAAGTCGTTGGTGTTGTCGATAGCACCAAAGCCGGGATGACGGCCCAACAGGTTCTCGGCTATGGCGGAGAAATCCCAGTCCTTCGGAACCTCGAGGAAGGCTTTCGTCATCAGCCGACGCACATGTTGATCGGGATTGCTCCCCCCGGGGGGCGCCTGCCGGAAGTGTGGCGCGACCTCATTCGGCAATCGATCAAAGCACGGCTGCATATACTCAGCGGACTGCACACAATTCTTTCAGATGATGCTGAGTTCATAGAGCTTGCGCGGGAACACGACGTCAGCATCACAGATTATAGAAAGATTTCTCCGGAATCAGAGGTTGTTGCCAAGGGGACATGGCGAAATCGCAAAGCAAACGTGATCCTCACCGTCGGGACAGACTGCAACATCGGCAAGATGACGACGATTCTGGAGATTCAGAAGGACCTTGTCCAACGCGCCGTGAAATCGGATTTCGTCGCCACGGGTCAAACAGGAATGATGATTCGCGGAAGAGGAATCGCTGTTGATTCACTCATCGGAGACTACATCGCTGGAGCGATAGAACTGGAAATCGATCGCTCTGTGGCCGAAGGATATGAATACATCCTTGTCGAAGGGCAGGGAGCTTTGACGCACATTGGGTATTCAAGCGTCACGATGGGACTCCTTCACGGGACAATGTCGGATGCCATGATTCTGTGCCATCAACCCACGCGAGTGAAGGATGATTATGGCCTGGTTCTGCCGAGCCTGAAAAGTATCATCGAGCTTCATGAAGGAATCGTCAGATTTTTCCGCGAGACAAAAGTCATCGCTATCGGGCTCAATTCCGTGGGCTTAACGGATGAGCAGTCGCAGGAAGCGGCTGATCGGATCACGCGGGAAACTGGCCTGCCAGCCATCGATGCGTTTCGATTCAGTCCGAAGAAACTGACCGATGCGATCCTCAATTACTTCACGACAAGAGATCATTGATCGAAGGAAGGAGTGCTGTGGAAGGATTTCGCTATCAAGATAATGAGCTGTACTGCGAGGACGTTGCGTTACACGAGCTTCCAGAAGAGTTTGGAACTCCACTCTATGTGTACAGCAAGAACCAGATCATCCAGAATTTTCGCGCGGTCGAAGAACCGCTTAAAGACTTGGACCATGTTGTCTGCTATGCGTTAAAGGCGAACGCCAACCCGTCGATCCTCAAGATTCTTGCCCAGGAAGGGGCCGGTGCCGACGTGGTTTCGGGGGGTGAACAGTACCTTGCGCTCAAAGCCGGTTTTCCTCCCTCCAAGATCACATTTGCAGGCGTTGGCAAGAGGGAAGACGAAATTGAATACGCACTAAAGAACAATATCTTCACGATCAACGCAGAGTCATCCCAGGAGCTTCAGATCATCTCGCTTGTTGCGCTTCGCCTCGGGACTACTGCGCGGGTCACCCTCCGTATCAATCCGGATATTGACGCTCAAAGTCACCCGTACATCACCACAGGCTTGAAGCAAAACAAGTTTGGGATTCCGTCTGAAGAAGCAGAGGGCGTCTTCAAGTTTGCCGCAACGTTGGCAAACCTGGAAACTGTTGGCGTGCATGCTCATATAGGTTCCCAGATCACGAAAATCGAACCATTCGTCGAAGCAGCCAACTTCCTCACGCGCTTTGTGAAATCATTGCGGGAAGCTGGAATGGCGATCAATCACATTGATTTTGGGGGCGGATTTGGAGTCCAGTATTTGAATGCCCTGAGTCATGAGGCGTTGCCTGTGGAGCCAGACAATGCAATTGTTCCTCCCCTGCGTCAATACATGGAGGCGCTGGTTCCGGTGTTGAGGGAGGCGGGATGCTCGGTGTGGTTTGAGCCTGGCCGGTCGATCGTTGCCAACGCCGGTGTGCTGTTGACGAAGGTCCTCTATACCAAGCAGAATGGAGTGAAGAAGTTCGTCATAACGGACGCAGGGATGAATGATCTGATACGGCCGAGCCTGTATGGCGCCTACCATCAAATCGTTCCGCTGAAGCTCGACACATACGAACACGAACACGTTGATGTGGTTGGACCAATTTGCGAGACCGGCGATTTCCTCGCCCGCGATCGCCATATGCCAAAATCAAAGCGGGATGATTATCTGGCAGTCATGACAGCAGGCGCGTATGGATTCTCCATTACCTCCAACTACAACGCGCGACCGAAACCCGCAGAGATCCTGGTGAACGGCGATCGTGTACGCGTGATCCGGGAACGGCAGACCATAGAACAACTCTAGAATCAAGAAAAGCAAACAGAACGATGAAACGCTACAATGTTGCAGTGGTCGGAGCAACTGGACTCGTCGGACGGACCATGATTCGGGTGCTGGAAGAAAGAAACTTTCCGGTGGATCAGTTGTTGCCGCTGGCTTCAGAGCGGTCTGTGGGAAAAGATGTTGTGTTCCACGGAAAGATCATTCCTGTCCAGAAGCTTGAACCTGACAAATTCAATAACATCCAGTTTGCTCTGTTTTCCGCTGGAGCGAGTGTGAGCAAAGAGTTTGCGCCTCATGCGGTGAAAGCCGGGACGGTCGTCATCGACAACAGCAGCGCATTTCGCATGGATGCCGACGTTCCGCTTGTTGTTCCTGAGGTCAATCGCGCTCAAGCCTTCGCTCATCATGGTATCATTGCCAATCCCAACTGCTCCACCATTCAAATGGTTGTCGTGCTCAAACCGCTCCATGATCGATTCAGGATCAAACGAGTAGTGGTATCGACCTACCAGTCGGTGACCGGGGCGGGTCAGCGGGCGGTCAATCAATTAGAGGATGAACTTGCCAAACTACCGCTCAGGGAAAAGAAATTCCCACACCCGATCGCGTTCAACTGCCTTCCTCACATCGATGTGTTCTTCGACGACGGTTATACAAAGGAAGAACTCAAGATGAAACAAGAGACGGTGAAGATTATGGGCGAGAAGATCGCTGTCACCGCCACGACTGTGCGCGTGCCTGTGATGGGCGGACACAGTGAGTCAGTGAACATCGAGTTCGAAAAGCCTTGCAGTGTCAACGAAGTACGCGAAGTCCTGAAGTCTGCCCCCGGGGTTGTCGTTCAGGACGATCCCGCCAACAACGTGTATCCTATGCCGATTCATGCACATGGCAAAGATGATGTTTTTGTCGGGCGGATTCGTATGGACGAGACGATACCTTACGGAATCAACCTGTGGATTGTTTCCGACAATATCCGTAAGGGAGCAGCGACAAATGCGGTTCAGATTGCGGAAGCGTTGATTGCGAATTCTTGACGGGTGGGGAACGGAACGATGATTGAACGATACGGAACAATCCTGCTGTTCCTGATTGTTGTCCTCCTGTCTGCGAATGGATGCGCCCGACAGGAAAACGGAGAAAGCAGGCCAGCACGCTACCACCCTCTCAAAGGGCAGGTTGTCGCTCTTGAACCTGCCTCGAGCCTCATTACCATTGCCCACGAAAAAATCCCGGACTTCATGGAAGCCATGACCATGCCGTTCAGCGTCAAGGACAGTGCTCTGTTTCGCGGTGTTGAAGTGGGGGATTCTGTGCGCGGTGTGGTCGCTGTCCGAAAACCAGAGATATGGCTGGACAGTCTTACGGTCATATGGAAAATGCCGCCGTCGAAATAGATTTCACCACTCTCGCTGATGTATCACAACATACGATTCAGTTCTGGAGAAACCCGTGAAGCTTGATTTCCGGCAGAGGTTAAGAAAAGGTCCCATTCTGTGTGATGGGGCGATGGGGACGTTGCTGGACATCTATGGATCTGGTGAGCGTCCGCATGAAATCCAAAATATCAAGCATCCGGAACTCGTCGCTCGTATCCATCAGGAGTACATCGATGCTGGCGCCGAAATCATCGAGACCAACACGTTTTCCGGCAACCGGTTTCGCCTTTCACAGTTTCATCTCCAGGACCGTCTGAAAGAAATCAACCGGACGGGAGTTGAAATCGCTCGCCGCGTGGCGGGTGACCGGGTGTATGTTGCCGGTTCTGTGGGGCCCACGGGAAAACTATTGGAACCAATTGGAAGAATCAGACTCTCCGAAGCCCGTGATGCCTTCAAGGAACAAATTGAAGTCCTTCTGGCTGCCGGAGTTGACCTGCTCATTCTGGAAACGTTTGTCAGCCTTCACGAGCTCGATGAGGCGATTGCCGCTGCGAAAGAACTGACCTCAATTCCGATTGTTGCCCAGAAGGCCTTTGCTGAGGACGGGTCGATACTCTCCGGATCTTTCCCTCTGGAAGTTGTCGAGCATCTGTTGAGCAAAGGGGTTGATGTCGTCGGCGCAAACTGCACCGTTGGTCCGCAACGAATGTTCAGCATCATCCGGGCGATGTACAAGGATGGAGTCATCCTTTCTGCCCAGCCGGCTGCCGGAATTCCAACGTTTCAGGATGGTCGGTCGGTGTATCACACGACGCCGGAGTATCTGGCGACCTATGCGAGGGAGCTTCTGCAATCAGGTGTGACGCTCATTGGGGCCTGTTGCGGATCCACACCTGCTCACATCAAGGCAATGCGTAGGGCGCTGGATGAAATGGCCGATAATCCTCCGCCCACAGTCGTTGTTTCCGAGGTTTCGTCCAAAACAAGAGCAGTTGTGGAATTAGAGGTCTCTGCACCTTCGGCGGAACTGGAAAGCCGTTCTCTGTTCGCCCGAAACCTCGGCAAGAAATTTCTCGTCACGGCAGAGCTCGATGTCCCGCGTGGACTTGATATGTCGTCGGTGATGGAAGGGGCGCGCTATCTTCACCGCTGTGGACTCGATGCCATCAATATCACGGACGGTGCGCGTGCCCGCCTCCGAATGAATTCCATCGCGCTTTCATTCCTGATGCAGCGAGACGTCGGGATCGAAGCGATGACGCACATGACAACGCGCGATCGCAACATGATCGGTCTGCAGGCGGAATTGCTCGGTGCCCACATACTCGGTGTGCGCAATATCCTTTGCATCACCGGCGATCCGACGAATATCGGTGACTATCCTCAAGCGACTTCGGTGCATGATATTGATTCCATCGGATTGATCCGCGCGGCAAAGGCAATGAATCAGGGTCTCGACTTGATGGGCAATAGTCTTGAGCAGAAAACGTCGTTCCTCATTGCGTGCGCGGCCAACCCTCTCGCAGACAACATGGACCGGGAGATTGCGCGATTGTCACTGAAGATCGAAGCTGGGGCAGATGTCATCTTCACGCAGCCGATGTACGAGATGCGAACGCTCGAGCAATTGGTGAAACGAGTAGAACAATGGCGGATTCCGATCATGTTGGGTATCCTTCCGCTCCGGAGCTATCGACACGCCGAGTTCCTTCACAATGAAATCCCCGGGATGGTAATTCCGGAAACCATTCGGGAATCTCTCCGCTTCGCAGGGAGCAAGGCGTCATTGATGGGAGTGCAACTCACGAAGGAATTTCTACACAACGCGAAGCATCTTGTCGCCGGCGCGTATCTGATGCCACCGTTCAGGAAGTACGAGGTCATTTCGCAAATCCTTGAAGCCCTTCAATGATCGGCTCGAACGGCGCTCTCACTCTCTGGCGCTTCCGATTGCTGCCAAGTTCAGATACATTCTTCCTCTTATTCATCCCATTTCGTCAATCGCTGAAGCGAAATCGACATTATTCTTGATTTTCGCGGAGGTATTCGTGATATTCTTGCGAATACTCATCCATTTCACATCTCCCGGCGCGCCTGCATTTTTGATGATTCTCGCACGCACGATGTCGATCCTACTTCTCGTTTTTCCTCTCCTTGAGAGCCCATCTTTTGGACAGAACAAGGCAACATCAGCGCGCGCCGTCAACGCTGTGCGTACCACCGGACCGATCAAGATCGACGGTCGGTTGACAGAACCTGCCTGGCAACGCAAAGGGGAGACTGGGTTTGTTCAGCGCACGCCCGACGAGAATTCTCCAGCATCGCAAAAAACCGAAGTGCTCGTTGCTTACGATCAGAATGCGTTGTACGTAGCCGTGAAGATGTTTGACACACATCCTGACTCGATCGTTGGCCGGCTCGCACGCCGCGATCAGGACTCTCAATCTGATCTCGTGATTATTGGCATCGATGCTGCACATGACAAGAGAACGGGGTACTACTTCGGCGTCAATCCGGCTGGCGCAATCCAGGACGGAACATTGTCCAATGACACTCAGACCGACGATGGTTGGGATGGTGTGTGGGATGCCGGCGTGCGGATTGAGTCGTGGGGCTGGACCGCGGAATTCCGCATTCCCTATTCCCAGCTTCGATTTCCAAAGCGCGACAAGTATGTGTGGGGTTTCGAGGTCTACCGGTTCATCCAACGGAGAAATGAAGAATCATACCTCGTGTACTATCCCCGGACAGATCGCTTGCGTGTTTCCAGGTGGATTGAACTTCAGGGCATCGAGGGAATCAAGCCGCCTTTACGCATCGAGCTTCTTCCGTACGCCGCTGCCACAGGAAAGTTTCTTCAACAACCACCAGTCGATGTCTTCAACGCCGGGCGCACGGATCCCTTCAAAGTTCAGCGTGACTTTCCACTGAGCTTGGGTGCGGACGCGAAAATCGGTCTGGCAGGAGACGTGACGCTTGACCTGTCCCTGAACCCTGACTTTGGCCAGGTTGAGGTGGATCCTGCCGTCGTCAATCTCACTGCATACGAGATCTACTATCAGGAGAAACGACCCTTCTTTATCGAGGGTTCGAACATCATGAGTTTTGGCCGCGGCGGCGCCGCATCACTCCAGGATTTCTACTGGACCGATCCGAGCTTCTTCTACAGCCGGAGAATCGGGCGAGCGCCCCAGGGGTCCGTCACGCACCGGGGGTTCCAGGATATTCCCGATCGAACCACCATTCTCGGGGCGGCAAAATTGAGCGGCAAAATCACGAACTCGTGGTCCTTTGCCGCATTGACTGCGGTGACCGATCGGGAGTATGGGGAGGTCGACTCTGCCGGCGTGAGATTCAAGGAAGAAGTTGAGCCGCGCACACTCTATGGTGTTGTCAGAACACAGAAGGAGTTCAACGATGCCCGACAGGCGATTGGGATGGTCGGCACCATCGTCGAGCGTGAGGTTGGTGACCAGCGGTTGGCGGGTGTTGTCAACAATGGAGCTGCCTCGCTTGGCTTGGATGGCTGGACGTTTATCGATCGCGAGAAAGTGTGGGTCTTGACAGGCTGGGCGGGAGCTTCGTATGTCTCCGGAAGCAAGGATCGATTGATCGATCTGCAACGTTCACCGCAACACTTTTTCCAGCGCCCGGATGCATCCTATCTCAGTGTTGATCCAAACGCAACATCTCTCACGGGCTGGGCCTCACGCGTCTGGCTGGATAAAGTTACCGGCAACTGGATCTTCAATGCAGCGATCGGAGCGATCAATCCGAAGTTCGAAACGAACGACGTAGGGTTCCTTACCAGAGCGGATTTCCTCAATGGCCACGTCTATGTCGGCTATCAGTGGTTCCAGCCGGACAGGCTGTTCCGAACAAAGACGATTACGGGTGCTGTAATACAGCAGTTCGATTTTGGAGGGAACAAGATAGGGGACAGCTACCAGATCTCTCTTGATGGTCAGTTCCTCAACTACTGGGAAGCTGCGCTGGCTGTCGGATTGAACGGTGAGACTTATGATGACCAACGGACCCGAGGCGGTCCGCTCATGCGGCAATTGAGCAGCCAGAGTCTGGTGTTTACTCTTTGGAGTGATACGAGAAAACCGTTCTATGGGACGTTGAACACAACGGTGAGCAAAGGCCGATCCGGGGCCTGGACGTTGAACCCCAGTCTCAGCATCAACTGGAAAGCGACAAGAACATTGAATGCGAGTCTGAACCTCGATTTCTCGAGGGTCCATTCGGAGGCCCAGTACATTACCACTATCGATGATCCTATGTCTTTCAAGACGTTTGGCTCACGATATGTCTTCGGCACTCTCGATCAAAAGCAGCTCTCAACCACCATTCGCCTCAACTGGACTTTTACGCCGAAGCTAAGTCTTCAGTTCTATGTCCAACCCCTTCTCTCTACGGGTGCCTATGCCGGCATCAAAGAACTAGCGCAGCCTGGAACATTCACCTTCAACAGGTACGGCGAAGGATATTCACAAATTCGCCTCATCGGTAACACCTACTTTGTCGATCCCAACGGTCCGCTTGGTCCAGCCCTGCCGTTCAGGTTCTCAATGCCTGACTTCAACTACAAGTCAATTCGAGTGAATGCGGTTTTTCGATGGGAATACTTACCCGGGTCGACACTGTACTTTGTCTGGACACACGAAAAGGCAGACTATGAAAGCCGGGGTGATTTTGAATTTGGCAGGGATGTGATCAGGCTGGCGCGCGTTGCGCCAGACAATGTCTATTCGATCAAAATAACTTACTGGTTGAATCCCTGAGATGTGCTCCTCCGATTCTCCGTCAGCATGAACAACCAAATCCCGAAGGGAACATTGTTGGCGCTATCGTGTAGCTCCTGAGGAGCGGGGCTTACGCGCGAGGATGGTGGCAAAATCTGGATCCCGCCACACAGACATAAAATCCGGATCGAGAACCTGGGGGAAATTGTATTCAACTCCAAGAGCCTTGGCGAGCTCATTGAGTGCCTTTGCGCGGTCGTTCTGGATCGCATGAACTCGTGCTTTCCAATAGTGAACCCGGGCTGAGGTGGAATCAAACGTGAATACTTGCTGCATAGCACGAACGGCGAGTTCAGGGCGTTTTCCCCGCCGGGCTTGTAGCAGAGCATAGTACGCCATTGTTGGATAATCCCGCGGATTTTCCGAAAGGACCCGATCAGCAATTTGAAGACCCTGGTTGAGCGGATCGAGAGATTCGAGCTTTCCTCTCAACTGATATGCCCGGCCCATCCAATAGTATAGGACAACCTTCGTTCGAGCATCCGCACGATCCATGATCTGCTGGCAGTATTGAATGATCTTGCTATCTTGATCAAGGCCTGTCCACGCCCGGAATTTGTAATTAATGGTCAAGAGCGAATCAGGGGCATGGAGTGCTGACGCTTCGTCAAAGAACTTTTCCGACTCCTCATACTGTTCCTTGAAAAGATGGACAATGCCTTTTACGACATGTGACTCGTAGTTTTTGGGATCGACCTTCAATGCCATGGCCGCGTGCTCGAGCGCCTCATCATTGTTTCCCTGCGTCAGCGACAACAGCGCAAGTTGTCTCAAGCTTTCCGAATTGCCGGGCTCTATCGCAAGGCTTGCATTGATTTCTTCGCGAGCTTTTTCGAACTGCTGTCCATATCGATATGACTCGCCAAGCACAAGATGTGCCAATGCGTTGTTCGGGTTTCCCTTGACGGCCTGGACGGCGAGACTCGTAGCCGACGAAAGAATACCCTTATCTTGCTCCCCCTGCAGCTTGAACTGCTCAAGCAGTGCATCAGATAACGCCGACTTTGCCGCCGTCAGTGTCGAGTCTTCTTGCAGTGCGTCATTGAAGAAGGTGGCACCCTCGTGTACCGCCTCCAGCGTCGGGCAAGTCATGGACGTAATTCCGCGCAGATATGCGACGAATGCCTCTGGATTTGAGGTCACTCGTTCCGAGCTTTGCATCGGGACGTCCATCCCCATTGCTTTAAACATATCAGTATTTGTTTGCGCCGCCAGCCGACCGATATCCAGGAGATCCGCCTGCGCGGTCGACTGCCACAAAGTCTTCCCTTCGGTGACCTCGACTATCTGGGCCTTCAAGATGACAGTGGTGCCGCTGAGGGAAACCGAGCCGCGGACGACGTGACTGATACCGAGGTTGGCAGCGATCTCACGGGGATTGACCCCCTCCGAGGCAAGCACTTTTGAGCTTACGGGAGAAACAGCTATCATGTCGGGAACTCGTGCAACGCATCCGGTGACCATGATTGAGAGAGCTTCTCCCACATAGCTTTCATCAGCATGTTCCGTAGTGAACGGGAAGACAGCGATCACAGACGGCGGTTTGAGATGACTTCGTGTGAGGAGAACTATGGAAATGATCCCAATGAGAACAATCACCCCGAGGCCAATGCCCAGATAGAGTTTTGTCTTGTTCGGTTCGGGCGGTTGTTCCGTCATCGGGTAGGCGTCTTCGAGAGCTGAATCAGAGAGGCCATCCACCCCCGGTGCATCGGGTTGCTGATTGAGAAGTTCCTCCCGCACGCGATCTGCCTCTGCCATCGCCTCCAGTCTCATGAGCTCGAGCCGAGCCTCTTCAGCGGACAATATCTGCTCTTCGAGCTCCTTTGCCTGTTGGTTGTTCGGGTCGATGTCGTACACTTCCTGAAGAGTAGTCAAGGCTTCTGGATATTGATCGTACTCGACATATTGGATCGCGTGTTCGATATGCTGCTGAATGCGTTGTTGACGTTCGTCTTCTTTGCGTTTTTTCTCTTCCCGGACTCGCCGCCGACGGTTATCCTCTTCGAATCGCGCACGCTGTTCCTCGATCTGCAGCACAAGCATTTGTGCTTCGTAGTGCATCTGCACAATCTTGAAAATCTCCTTGATCTCTTCTTCGGCCTTGTCCAGGTCTCCTGAACGGAAATACTCCTCGGCTTTCGAATAGCGCGCATCTGCCCGGGCCTGTTTCTCGGCCTCTTCGCGCTGCCGGTCTTCATCAACCTTTCTCTTTGCCGCCTCAACCCGATCGGCTTCTTCCTCTTCCTGGGATGAGAGAAGCTCTGCGCGGCCCCGGGATTGAACCAGCCTGGCAGTCTCTGACGGCTCTGAGAATTCCGGAATGGAATCGATGAGAAGCTCGAACACCTCAACCGGCTCAGCAATGTTCTTCAGCTCGATGGAGCCGATGCTGAAAGCGCGGATCGGCATCTTGTTCTTCACCTGGTTGTAGATGTCGGCTGAGACGCAGATGCGGGTAGGTTCGGTGATGGACTCGATGCGGGCGGCGATATTCACGCCATCGCCGTAAATGTCGTTTCCGACCGTAATGACGTCACCAAGGTGGATGCCAACGCGTATCTGGATCCTGTCGAACTCCGACTTACCCTGGTTGTAGTTCCAGAATTGTTCCTGAGCTTCGATGGCGCAACGCACTGCGTTCACAGCACTGGAGAAATCAACCATGAAGGAATCGCCGAGCGATTTAATGATGGTCCCGCCGAACTTCAAGACGACGTCCCGGACTAGGCCGTCGTGGACTTTCAGGAGCTCCATGGCGGCGATTTCATTCTCGCTCATTTTCTTGGAGAAGTCCCTGACGTCGGTAAACATGATCGCCGCGAGTTTGCGGGTTCCGCCTTCTGGATTCGAAGCCATGGTCGATGCGCTGTGGTATTAACGATTGAGCATAATTGGAGGAGGGAACAAAATCCTGTCGGCACGCAGCCGCAGAGTTCCCAGGAAACGTTGATGATCCCCCCGTGCGGACGGGAGAAGAAGCCCGTCTTACTGTGCAACCAAGATATTCACTCCTGATCGGAATGTCAACAAGCGCTCGTTCATGCCCACCACGAAAGGAGAACGAGAGTGGGAGACCGAGGATGAGAATGTGCTTCGATTACCGTGGCATGTAGTACCGGGTGACATACTCAGCCACCATGCGGTCGGTGTTATAGATGGGCACCAGGGATCGCATAGCACTGCGAATGCGTCTGATCCACGCCTTGGGTACTCCCTGGGCATCGCGGCGATAGAATTCGGGGATGACCTGCTCGGTCAGGGTCCGATAAAGGCTTCCAGAGTCCTTTTCATCCTGCAACTCGAGGTCGGTTTCAGAAATATCTTCACCGATTGACCAGCCATTGCTGCCGTTGAATCCTTCCCGCCACCAACCGTCCAAAATGCTCAGATTGAGACCGCCGTGGATGACGATTTTCTGTCCGCTGGTGCCGCTCGCTTCAAGAGGCCGGCGGGGAGTGTTCAGCCAAACGTCTGCTCCCGAAACAAGATATCTTCCAACATTCATGTCATAGTTCTCGATGAAGACGACTTTCCCGACAAGCTGAGGATGGCGGGCGATCTCCACGATTCGTTGCATGAACCGCTTCCCTTCATTGTCCCTCGGATGGGCTTTCCCGGCGAAGACGAACTGAATCGGATGATCGGGGTGGTTCACGAGTTCGATGATCAGGTCAAGGTCGCGGAAGATAAGCGGGCCCCGCTTGTAGGTGGCAAACCTGCGGGCAAAACAAATCGTGAGAGCATCGGGCGAGAGAGCGTGGTCAATCGTGACGGATGATTCGGTGTCGGAGTGCAAGAGCTGGCTGCGCAGCCGTTGTCGAACAAATTCGACAAGATCGCGCCGAAGAATGTAGCGGAGGGCCCAAAGCTCCTCGTCTGTGGCGATGTCACCGTTTTCAAGCTTGCTCCAGTATTGCGTGTCTATCAGCTTTGCAGTCCAGTCGACGCCGAGTCGCTTGTTCCAGAATTCGTGCGCTTTTGCAGTGGCCCAGCTGGGGGTATGAATGCCATTGGTGATATGGCCGATGGGTACTTCATTAACCTTCCGCTCTGGGTAGAGCTCTTCCCACATTTCGCGACTCACTTCACCGTGCAACTGACTCACGCCGTTGGCAGCGCGCGACATTTTTAGCGCGAGAACAGTCATCGTAAACAATTCCTGCTGCTCGCCGGCATTGATCCGGCCGTAGGCCATGAGTTGGTCGTGGTTGAGCCCTGTATCGCTCCAGAACCGACCAAGCGTATGCTCCAGAAGTTCTGAACTGAAACGATCATGCCCTGCCGGGACTGGAGTATGTGTCGTGAAAATGCATCGGGCTCTGACGGCTGCTTGAGCCTGCTGAAAATCTCTACCCTGTTTGATCTGCTCGCGAAGGAGTTCCAGTGTCAAAAAGGCCGAATGTCCCTCATTCATGTGAAAAACGGCGGGCTCGATCTGCATCGAACGGAGCAGACGCACTCCTCCGACACCGAGGACAATCTCCTGCCCGATCCTCGTGTCGACATTTCCCCCATACACGTGAGCGGTCAGTCCCTGAAAATGCTGGTCGTTCTCCGGAAGATTTGTGTCGAGGAGGTAAATGACCGCACGCCCGACGAGCAGGCGCCACGCTTGGAAATGGACTGTGCTGTGCCCGATTTCGACCGAGTTGAGAAGTCTCCCGCCTGCTTCCTTGGTGACAAGTTCGAGAGGAAGGCGGACCGGGTCATAGTGAGGATAGGATTCCTGCTGCCAACCGTCTGCACCGATGTGCTGCTGGAAATATCCGTTTCGGTACAAAAGACTGATTCCAATGAAGGGAATCCCGAGATCGCTCGCGGACTTCGTGTGATCGCCCGAGAGAACTCCGAGACCGCCAGAATAAATGGGGAGCGATTCATGAAATCCAAATTCAGCGCTAAAGTAGGCCACGGGTGCGGAGAACTTTGTCGACTGTCGCCTGGCCCATGTGTCTTTGGCCTCCATGTAGGAGTCAAAGTCGTCAAGCACGCTCTGAACCTTCTTTAGGAAGTCCGAATCGTTCAACCGGGCGGAGAGTTCGGTGTAGGAAACGTCATGCAGGACATCAACCGCGCTGTGGTTCGATCGCTCCCATGTCAGAGGAGAAAGCTCACGGAAGATCTGTTGTCCTTGTGGATTCCACGTCCACCAGAAATTACGCGCTAATATTTGTAAACGCTCGGGTATGGAACGATGATCATTGATGCTCACGACGTCGTCTTCAAGTGTGAATGAATTGTTCGCCAATCTCTAAAAGTGCGAAAAAATGGCTGGAAATACCAGCTAAATTGACGTGGTTCTTCAGCTCGGAGAGATCACTGGGATCGACTGTTGAATCTGGAACCAAAGGGAACTACAGCGAGGATTTGAAGCGGCGCAGTCTCAAAGAATTTGAAACGACACTGACAGAGCTCATCGCCATCGCACCTGCAGCGACCATGGGACTTAGAAGTCCAAGTGCTGCCATCGGTATGCCGATCACGTTGTAAATGAAGGCCCAAAACAGATTCTGTTTGATCGTAAGGACGGTTCGTCCGGACAACCTGATCGCTTCGACGACGCCAGAGAGATCACTATGCATCAAAGTAATATCTGCAGTTTCCATGGCTACGTCCGTTCCTGAGGCCATAGCGATACTGACATCGGCTTGCGCGAGAGCCGGTGCGTCGTTGACGCCATCACCGACCATGGCAACGCGTTCGCCGTTTGCCTGAAGAGTCTTGATCTGTTGTGCCTTCTCCTGAGGCAGGACTCCGGATATGAAGGAATCAACTCCCATGTTCATAGCAATGGATCCAGCGGTTCGGGAATTGTCCCCTGTGATCATGACGATCCGCAGGCCCATCTTCTTGAGTTGACGAATTGCCTCCCGCGATCCGGGCTTCACCGTGTCAGCAATTCCCATGACTCCCGCCAGCGTGCGATTGATGGCAACAAAAACTGGAGTCTTTCCCTGACCGGACAAATCCTGGATGGTGTGCTCAACAGCTGCGAAGTCCACGCCTGCGCGCCTCATCATGGCCTCGTTGCCGACGCTCACTTGATCCCCTTGCACGATACCCTGTAATCCGATGCCGGGAAATGAGTCAAACGATGTGACGGAGCCAGGTTCGATCCGCAGACTTCTGGCGTACTCTACGACGGCGCTGCCCAGCGGATGCTCCGACTTGTTCTCCAGTGAAGATGCTCGGTGCAAGAGAACCTGCCGGTCGAATCCGCTCGACGGAATGCAATCGGTCACCGATGGTTTCCCCTCTGTGATCGTGCCTGTTTTGTCGAGAATGACTGTTTGGATATTTTTTGCCCTCTCGAGACTCTCGGCATTCTTAATAAGGATGCCTTTTGAAGCGCCAACCCCGGTGCCGACCATGATCGCGGTAGGGGTTGCAAGTCCCAGTGCACAAGGGCAGGCAATGATCATGACGGAAATGAAATTCATCATAGACAACGTGAATGGAAGGTGGCCGATAGTATACCATGCCAGGAAGGTGACGACAGCGATGCCGATGACGATAGGGACGAAAACGCCTGCGATCCGATCCGCCAGCGCCTGAATCGGCGCTTTCGAACCCTGCGCCTCTTCGACCATTCTCACAATGTGGGCGATCACCGTGTCCTTCCCGACGGCCGTCGCTCTGAATTCAATGCTCCCATTCTTGTTCAGCGTTCCGCCGATAACTTTCTCGCCGGCATTCTTGTCGACCGGCAGGCTTTCCCCCGTTACGAGCGATTCATCAACCGAAGTGTACCCGCTGGTGATAATCCCGTCAACCGGTATCTTCTCTCCGGGTCGAACGATAATTGTGTCATGGATAAGGAGTTCAGACACAGGGATATCAGATTCCCCTCCAGTTCTCCGGACCCTCGCTGTTTTCGCCTGCAAATCCAACAACTTTGTAATCAAGTCGGTTGTGCGCTTTTTCGCCCGCGCTTCCAACAGTCTGCCCATGAGGATGAGAGTGGTAATCGTGGCTGCCGTGTCAAAATAGATGCTGTTCGCTGCTGCCGCGCTGGGGAGCCACTGTGGGAACAAGACGACAATCGAGCTGAAGCCGTACGCCGTCCCCGTTCCGATGGCGACGAGCGTATTCATGTCGGCTGAGAAATGTCTCGCCATCTTCAAGGCTGATGAGAAGAACCGCCTTCCCGGAAGTACGATGATCGCTGTAGTCGCAAGGAACAGAAGTTTGTTCACTTCATCCATCGAGAGGGGAGATGAACGCATGAACCAATCGGTCATG
>JAPLFP010000365.1 GCA_026390585.1 Ignavibacteriales bacterium
TGAGACATAGGTGAACATTGCATCTTGCTGTCGTTTGTTGCCGCGCATGTTTTGTTTCTCCGATGGTGACTGATCTCTCATACTAACGTACCATCGGACAAAAGGTTCCTTGAATCTTAGTTTTTCAACAGACTGCTAGTGTCGCCTCTTCATGTTTTCCCTCTCTAACGGCGCACACCATTTCCGAGGGTGAGCGTAATTCCCCAGCCATCGGGATCATCGGGTGGAGTATCGTTCCAGTCGTCGTACGCATGCGTACCGTCAGTTTCAAAGAAAACGATGTACCGGCTGGCAGGCAACGTAATCGTTCCCTCAAAGAGTCTGTTCTTCTCAGCTCCGCCGGCATGTTCCGTCTTTCGGTACTTCATTTCCCACACCGTCTTGCCCGTGTTGGCGTCTTCTATCCATCCGTAATCGTACATCTCGCCGTTGCGTCCCTCGCCAACAGAGTAAATTTGAATGTCGCTCTCCCGAGAGAGCGAGAATTCTTTTCGTCGTCGCTCATCGTTGCCGACGCGCACGATGCTCGCGAGCGCGGAGGTGTTTTCCCGCTCTTCATACGCCCCTACGTCCTTCGGATCGAACCGCTCATCGGCACCAGCAAGGCTTATTCCCCAACGCTCGGGCTCGTATGGTGGCGTGGAATTCCAACTCTGGTACGAATGCGAGCCGTCCGTAACGAAATGGACAATATAGCTCCCCTTGTCCATGTGGATCACCTGGTCGACCATGCGGTTCTTCTTATCGCCTCCAGCATAATCAGTTTCATTGTACCGCATCATCCAGACTTTTCTTCGGGAGGACGCGTCCACAATCCACCCGTAGTCAGACATCTCGCCATTTTGTCCCTCACCGACAGCATGAATGTGCACATTCATTGCGTTGTTCAGCGTGAACGATTTTGACCGGGACTCGTCATCGCGCATCCGGGTCAGGTCAACGATGATGTTCTTCTCTTCGGTTGGTTTGTATTCGTACGTCTTAGCAAACTTCTTCATCGCTTCGTCCTTGACCCATACGGTTATTCCCCAAAACGCCGGATCGTAGGGAGGAGAAGCATTCCACTCCTTGTAGGAGTGGGAATCGTCGGTGACGAAGAACGCAGCGTATTGTCCTGCGGGCAACGAGATGGTTTCACGCACAAACCTGTTCTTGCTGGCGCCGCCTGCGTGTTGGGTCCCGGTCTCGGTCATTTCCCACACCCGCGCCCCGGTTTTCGCATTCACAATCCATCCGTAGTCGTAAAGAACATCGTCGCGCCCTTCACCGATGGCATACATCATCACCTCCGCAGGTTTTTCGAGCACGAACCCCTGATGTTGATATTCGTGATCCCAGAGCGCAGAAAGAGAGAGAACTGCGCCCTTCTTGAGGTCCATCTGCCATCGGTCGACACCCTCCTTTCCAACCTGCTGGCCATGCCCATGAATCGTGAACTCCAGGTCGCGGTATTCGCGAGAGTGACGACCTCCGCTGAGGATCTTTCCCGCAATGAAGTCTATGAACTCACCAAAACTCTCGATTCTTTCCGTCGGTTCCGGATATGCGGCGTAGTAGGCTTCGTACGATCCTTTCGGGAGTTGAACCACTTCCTCATAGTCGGCGAGACCACGGCTGCGCGTTCGTCGAGGGGATTTTTTCAATTTCCATACCACCTCGCGGGAATCCTTGTCCAGGATCCACAGCGAGGTGCTAACGCCGCGGAATCGATCGCTTGCCGCGACCGCGTTGATTGTGATATCCTGATTGGCGTCCAGCACAAAGCCGTCGCTCTTCACCTCGTATGATCCGACGTTGCGAATGTCTGTGAGGAGATTTTGCTGGGCAAATGAGAGGGAGAAGAAGAGAAGCGACAAGCAGGAGAGAGCAAAAGCAATACGTTTCATCGGCGGACCTCCATTGAAGGAACGAGACCTATTGTAGAACAATGCGCTGTTCCTTGTTACGGAAAATGAGGGTCTTTTGTTTCCGTAGAGCCGTTCTCAAAAACCACTTAAGGCAAGAGAATTATCTCACGCCAGGGCGCAAAAAGAGCATGGCACTACCGCCGCCTACGTCACGCTGAAATGCTCTTGTTCGGCGTCTCATAGACCCCGAACTGAAGCATTTCGGGGTGACAGTGCGGTTTTTGTCTTCGCTTCCAGAAAGGCGCCTGCCGGATCAGAACTTTACAGTCATTCCGAGGGTGGGTAAGATTGGCCAGAGCTTCACTTCTTCGATGTACGGGTTCCCATTGCTGTTGAACCGGTATCGATAAGACTGAATGTTGGTGAAATTGAACAGGTTGCTCACGTCAAAATATGCCTGCGCAGAAAGTTTCCATAATTCGAATTCTTTGCTGACGCGGATATCAACGCGGCGATAGGGAGGAAGTGTTCCGCTGTTTTTGCTTCCTTGGACCCACGACCATTGTCGTGTTTGTGAGTTATAGACCGCTGCGGAGGGAGTGTAAGCGTAACCACTTCCGTACTGAACCCGAATATTCGATCCCCACGAGCTTCCCAGATTCCAATCACCGACGAGCGAGACAGTGTGTCGCTGGTCCGTGTAACGTGGGTATTCTCCAATTCTGTCGTTCAACAAATCTTCGCGACTTTCGAGAAATCCGTAACTCAACCAACCGTAGAAGTTGGAAAGATTCAAGGCGACATAAACGTCCACACCTCGGGCCCACCCGGTTGCATCATTCTTCCGCGAGTAGGTAATGCGTCCGTTGCTCGTGCGGACGGAAGAGATCAATCGATCATAGTGTTTGTAGTATCCTTCGATTTTCAGGGTGAGCGAAGCTGTGGAGAGTGGATCGAACGGGATCACACGTTCCACACCAAGTATATAGTGCGTCGCCTTCTGTCCTTTGGTGTTGGAATCGCATGCGACGGAGTACGCGAGCTCGCTATAGATTGGCGACTGGTAGAAGAATCCCCACGCGGCCCTGAGTGTTGTTTGATCGAGGAGCCTGTAGGAAAGATTGAACCGTGGACTGGCAGACCAGTCCTTGTTGAAGTCAAAATAATCGACCCTTCCCCCAACATTGAGAATCAATGTCTCGTTGAACTGAAAGACGTGCTCCAGGTACGATGCAAATTTGAAGGAGCGTGCGGCAACATGTTCATTGGCGGCGTCAACAGAGCTGTCAGTGCGATAGTTGTTTGTCGTGTCCGGATATTGGAGGATATTGGTTGTTTCGCTGAACGGACGTCGATCAACAAGCCCCTGGTCGTAGAAAATTGTCAGGTAGCTGAGTCCAAAATTGAGCTCATACCAAGGTGTTGCCTGGAGGCCGACAGCGCTCTTGGCTTCCAGGGTTCTGATCTTCAGGTTGTTGGAATAGAGCTGCTCCTGTTTAGATCGGTAGAAGTAGTTTGGCGTCGACGTGATATCCCGCGAATAATCGGTGGAATTGTAACTGTGCTCTTCTTCAAGTTGCTCGTAGTACGACAATTCACTCTTTAAGAAGGCGGTAGAACTGAGAATGTTCGAGCTCTGCAAATCGAACAGATTGCTGACGTAGCGGGCATGTTCCTCCTCGTAGAAGCTGGAAAATTCATGAAAGCCGGCCGGCTTTCCTTTGTATTGTCCGGTGTAATCAAACGGCCCGCTTGAACTCGTGCTTGGATCGAGCAGGAACGTATCGCCGGCGTGGATAAACTCGAATTGAAGCTTGTCGCGTGGCGTGACGGTGTAGGTCAGAACACCCTGCACGTCATAGAAGGAGGGGTGTACGTCCTGATCGATCTTGAGGAACGACATTGCATACTCAACATAACTCTTGCGTCCCCCAAGAATGAAAGAGATATCTGAAGTCAGTGGGCCCTCAACAAGAGCGTCGACGTTGGTCATGCTTACTGTCGCAATTCCCTTGAACCGATCGTGGCTGCCTTCCCGATACTGGATGTCCATGACGGAACTCATCCGGTCCCCGTATTTCGCGCTGAAGCCGCCCGTCACCAACGTTACCTTCTGCATCATGTCGATGTTGAAAATGCTGATGCTCGCGTTCGGGGCTTCCTTGACATGGAAAGGTTCGTAGACCTGCGCTCCGTTCACCAGAACAAGATTCTCGTCATACGTCCCGCCGCGGACACTGAACTTCGCGCTAAATTCATTGTCAGCGGAAATCCCCGGGAGCGACTGAATGGAGCGGAACACATCCGGAATCACGCTCGTGACCTCAACCAGCCGTTCGCTCGGAAGTGAAAGGGAGCTCATTTCCGTCTGTGCAGTTTGTCCGGGCGAGCTGGAGTAGACAGTGACTTCCTGCAGCAGGATGTCGGTCGGGAACAGTTTGATGTGGAGCGTTTTGTCGCTTTCCTCCAGCTGAATCTTTTTTGTCTCTGTTCTGTATCCGACGAAACTGACGACAAGTTCAAAGAAACCCGGTTTCAATGGAAGCTTGAACGATCCGCTCGCGTCCGTCACCGTGCCGGTGTTCTGCCCTTTGACTGAGATGTTTGCGAATGGCAACGGTGTGTTCGTTGAACCGTCGCGGACTGTGCCGGTGACTGAACGCCCCTGAGAAAACGACATTTGGAGAAAGGTCAGCCAGAGCATTAGGACTGAAGCGAACAGGGTCTGAAGCGGAATTTGTTTATTCACATTCACTCTGGATGATTCGCGCGGGAAAATTGTTCAGCGTGGACTCGGCCGATCATGTGCGCGTATGCAAACGGCGCAAAGAGACTCACAGAACGATTTTATCACGCAATCCGATGTTATCGCGAGCCCGCCGAGCGTTCTGGTGGAAACAGCTTGATGTTCTACGAATCTTAAAGGGTTTCGCGCTCTTGTAGATGGTGTCCTACAAGCCATATTTGTTATTTCGAAGGAGCCCCGCCTTTGGCGGGGTAAACTCCGCGACTGAGAAATCCGAATAAGAAGGAAAGATTTCTCCCTGCGGTCGAAATGACAAAGTCACTCTTTGGACAGCCTCGAGTTTCTGAGTTTTGGCATCGCATCTTTGTCATCTTCAGTTGAGAAGAGACCCAGACAGCGGGGCAGAAAAACTCACCCTGACTGCAAAGTAACCGCTTTTTCCAAAAGATTCCTGCGTTCTTCAGCGGGTGATACACAGGGGAATATGAAAAAACGGCAAAGCTACCGGGAATTGTCGATATTGTGATCGCTGGCGGCAATCGCCTTGACATTCCCTCCAAAAAGTTATATACTAGCCCAGATGAAACTCGGTTTCACTAATGAAATCAGGGGTTTCTCTCCTCCTGCCCACCACGGACGCGACATTCTCTTGTCCGCGAACGCAAGAGACCTCCACCGTAATCGCGCGACTTTTCTGGCATCGTCTCCACGTACTTGGAGCATTGTGCCACAGAAACAGGTAACGTGAGTTTTGATCTCATCCCCCAACATCCAATCATCATTCGAAACAGAAGGGAGGTGTTGAGACAGACCAAAGTGCTACAAGGTGCTTGCGGTATCTCTCAGTGCCATCAATACCGCTTTCTTATTTCTTCTCAGAACTCTTCTGTATTTCTGACCATATTCTAAATCACTGATATATTTCTACATCCAAGGAGCAACATCATGAGATACTCTTGGTTCAAAGTTCTCCTGATTCTCTTGATTAGCCTGTTGCCCGTAGCGCTCCTGTTTGCCGGGAACGGAAAGATCTCCGGCGTTGTGAAAGACGCCGCCGGGAAAGAAGCCGTCCCGGGCGCGAACGTGGTGCTTGTCGGAACAACCATGGGCGCAGCAACAGATGAGCAAGGGCGGTACTTTATTCTGAACGTCCCGCCCGGAACGTACACCGTTCAGGTGACGTGCGTGGGATATGCCCGCACGGAGATCGGAGCCGTTCAGGTGCGCGCCGATCAGACGACGGAACTCAACATCGATGTGCGGCAGGAAAGTATCGAGTTGAAAGAAGTCGTCATACAAGCAACTCGCCGCGTAGTTGACAAGTCGCAGACTTCGTCAAAAGCCATGGTGTCAAGGGATGAATTGGACAACAGGTTGCCAATCACCTCTGTCATGGACATTCTGAACACAACTCCTGGCGCATACAGAGGGTATGTTCGCGGCGGCAAGATTACAGAAACCAAAACCATCGTCGATGGTGTCGATGTCAGCGATCAATACTACGCTCTCGGCGGCGACCAGCAAAACCAGAACATCCTGTTCAGCTCCGCCTATCTGACACGCAGCAGAGATTACACGTTGAGCTCAAGCGCAAATGTCAACTTCAACTCTGTCGAGCAGCTGTCTGTGAACACCGGCGCAGTTGGAGCTGATAACGTGTCCGCGACCGCCGGCCTCATCAACTACTCCCTCCGTGAAGGTCGGGGTAAACTCACCGGCAGCTTCTCCGCAAAGTCGAGCCAGATGGACGGTCTGAAGTATGTCGGTCCGGATCTTTACTGGAACGATCAGGTCTACTTCAACGAGAAAAACGCAACAAAGCGGCGGCTCGACTCCAACAAGGCTTTGCAGGCAACGTCTCCAACAGTTGCCCGGCAGCTTGTGATTACACCGGATAGCATCAAGTATGGCAAATACACGTACACCACAGGAAAGTACATGAACCAGGACAAACCCCAGATCGATATCGACGGAATGATCAGCGGAAGCATAATGGAGAATTGGGGATTCCTGCTCAGCGGCAGGTACTTTAATACCTATGGCCGGCTTCCCAACGAACATCAGCAGCAAGCCGACATGACCTTTAAGACGACGTATAACCTGGGAAGCGAATTTAAACTGAACGGGTTCGCGATCGTCAACGACAAAGGCCAGCTCTTAGGATGGAAGAATACCTATTACAATGACGCGGCACGACAGTTTCTCGGCATCTGCTCGCTCAATGAAAACGGCGAGTTCTTGACACTGGAAAAGACCGCAGACGTCGATAAATACATTTCCCGCTCAGGAATTGACCTCTACAAGTTCTTCCGGATCGGTGACGAAGCGGGCCCGAGCCAGATCACTCAGCCCATGACTATAGCCGGCAGGCAAGTTCTGATTACCCGCCCGCAATTCGTTTATGAGAACACCACAAACTCGGTTCACACGTTGAAGTTTGATATCACCAGCCAGGTTGATTTCAACAATCAGCTCAAGGCGGGTCTCTCATTCCAGTTCAATGACATCAACAGGGTCCAGAGGAACTCCGGTCTCGGTGCTGATGCGGCAGACGTACGGCGCCGGCTGCTTGTTGAAAAGTGGGAAATGTACCCGACGATGTTTGGCGGCTATATTCAGGATAAGATGGAGTATGCCGGCCTTGTCATCAACCTCGGTGCCCGTATCGATCGATGGGATCCGAAAGCAGCAGACTTCGCGAACTACTACAACCTGTTTACCCTCAAAAACAATTACCCGGTCGACGATAGCTTACGGTCAGAGTGGATTCCGACTCGAGCCAACACCAATGTGTCGCCGTATTGGTTCTTCTCACCGCGCATCGGCGTGTCTCACCCGATTTCGGATGAGGCGGCGATGTATTTCTCGTATTCGCGCAACTCTATTCCGCCTCCGTTCTCACGCGTCTATGCGAGCTACAACGCGCTTCTGGGGAATGCTGGTTCATACCCTGGTTTTGCCAGCCTGCGGCAAGAGCCGACCAAATCTTCAAATTACGAACTCGGTGCTCAGTGGGAATTCATCCCGAAGAAGTTTGGCTTGTCGTTCGCCGCATACATGCGAGACATTCAGAACTACACCCAAGTGCAGATTAATGAGCAACTTGCGAACGGAGCAAACATCATGTGGATCACAGCCCAGTATGCCGATGCCCGCGGTGTTGAGTTCGGCCTGCAGGCGCTGAGACAGACGTACTTCGATTTCGTCAAACTCTATGGACGCCTGAATTACACATACAGCTACATCAAGGCGACTGGCTGGACGAGCAACGATGGACTCCAGCAAACCACCTTCTCGCGTCCCGACACAATGAAGTACGGAAACCTGTTACCGTTCAATGATTTCTGGTCCTACAACAAGGTCGAGACGAATGTCACCGGAGGAACCAGCACACTGCCAGGATCCTATGGCACCGGCGGCAACGACCGCGCACATCGGATCTCGTACGTTCTGTTCCTCGAATTCCCGTACCAAATCATGCTCTCGTCGGTCGGCACGTTCTCGAGCGGGTTCTACTACCCGTTGAGCTACACGGCAGATGCTCGTGTTGCCGGGCGTAATTTCGGGCAGGCGCCGTGGAACAAGCAGGTTGACGTACGGCTTGAAAAAGGGTTCACAGTCGAAAACATCCGCTTTGCGGTGTACTTCGATATGAAGAACGTATTTAACTGGGTCAACATCCTCAGCTATGACAACACAAGTTCAGGCGCGCCGCTTTGGGAATATTCCAACGCCGGTAGGAACGTGGCCGGGGTCGCCGACCCATCAGCTGCCCCTGATCCGACGGGCACCTACAAGCGCGCAGTAGGCTTAGACGGAACCCTCTTCTACGACATTCCGCGTGAGTACTACTTTGGCGTAAGAATTGATTTCTAAGAGAACGACACAGACTGTGAACTATACTATGAATGGGAGTAACATTATGAACATGACAAGACAAAGAGGGTTGCTCTTAGCGACCCTTGCTCTATTGCTCGTTGTCGTTCCGGCGTCATTGTTCGCCCAGACTGCACCCGCTACCTCGACAGTAAACTACCCGGGGGGCGGTGCGATTATTGCGGGCGATTTGTGGGATTCATACCTGCCGATGAGCTTTACGCCGGCCGCACAAGGGGGCGATGCCGCAACGTACCTGACGCTGGGCTATCGCGTCTTTATCCGCTCGGGCAACTTCGATCGCGGTTGGTCAACCCCGATGTCACACTGGCCTGCTGCGTGGTGGTATACGAACTACTGGTACAAAAGCGCCTGGGTCGGAGCGTTTGATCCAGATACAACGTTCAATCCGACAACAATTGGAGGTAAAGTAAATCCAAGCTACATCTCCCCCACCACCACCGGTAATAACTACGCGGAGGTGCAGTATATGCCCACGCTGCTTGGTGGAACAGATCCCACCCGCCATTATACTGTCGAGCCATACTGGGTGGATGGTACACGGCGGCAACATGCGGTGTACGAGGCGGCAATGCCCACAAACCTGGGAATCGACGTGAAGATACGCGCCCACGGTTTCCAGGGACCAAACTGGAATAACCTGAACGACTTCGTCACGCTGGAGATCGAGTTGAAGAACACCGGAAACCTTGACATGAATATGGATGGTGTCCCGGAGAAGGTAAACAACACGATCAAGGCGCTTGCGTTTGAGTGGTCGTCAGAGAGATATATGTCGGTTGGTAGCTACAACGGTGGTGGCCGCAACAGGAATGATATTGCACCCGTCATACTCACCGATCAGGCGGCATGGGTCGATGATGCGGATGCCAACGGTGCACCGTGGGCATTTTCCACGATGTACCCCGATGTATGGGCATTGAACCCCACACCCGGGAATGTCAATATGGGCTTCCAAACCTCTACCCTGTATCAGTATACAGACATCTGGTCCGGATATGTTATGATCGACGCAAAGCAGGGAGGCTTACCGACGGATCGATCGAAGACGGTCGTAAACAGCCCAACTAAAAAAACGATCTTCGGAACAGATCCCATTGGTGTTGGCGCACAGCGCGGGTGGTATGTCTCCGCTGGAAGCCAGGCCCAGGTTGCCAGTTATGCCAACCCGAAGGCACAGTTCGTGACAGCGGTCGGAACATGGTTCCTGGATGGCGGCAAGAGTCGACAGACAGACGTACAAAACTTCAATCTCAATCCGAATCCAAACTTCTTCGCCAGCGGCACGGCGGGCGACATTACGACGTTTGTTCCGAAAGCGAGCCCCGGACGCCCGGATGGAGACTTCAAAACCTCGAACGTTTTTGACAATCCATCGTACGAGGATGGCAAGGCAGATGCCACGACGAACTATCCAACCGGCTGGGGAAAATTCTCCAAAGGAGGCAGTAACACGGAGAACTTTAATGGCGATCAATTCGTCGGTGTTGGCCCATTCAGCCTCGCCCCGGGCGAGTCCATGACAATCGTCATGGCGAACGTTGCGGGATTCCGCCTCGAAGGCATCCAGAAAGCTGTGCGGGCAGCACGGTGGGCATATCAACAGAACTATGTTCTTCCTGTGTTGCCGCCTCTGCCCGACATGAAGGTCACAAACACCCTGACAAAATCTGTCGCGGTGGAATGGGACAAGCGAGCGGAAACGGACGCTGAATTTGCCGGATACAAAATCTATAAATCCTCAGGGTACTTGAAGAAGTATTTCCTGGAAGAAGGTATGCGTGTGGTCGACCGGTATCAGGAGAACATGACCCCCGGCCCGATTCCCGCAAGCCTGAAGAAACCCGTCAACCCGAAGTTTGACGCTTTTGGTCTCGTGAATTCTACAACACTCCAGGGATCATATAATCCTGATGTATGGGGCACATGGGATCTGATTGCAGTCATACCAAAAACTCAGCTCTCGAGCCTACCGGCTTCCACATATTTTACATCTGGATACAAATATGATGACAAGGACGTTGTCCTCGGGTTCTCGTACTGGTACTATGTTGCTGCGTACAAGGAAGGTACCTACACAGGTCCCGATGGCGAGACAATAAACCGCATCGAGACTCACAGTACGAATAGAAACGGCTCCTCGGGGCTATGGCAGCTCACATTCCCGTTTGCATACCAGAACGCCAACTACGGAAAGATCGCTACGACGGATGCAGCTGCAAGCGCGGCTGGCTTGAAGAACATTGGCGCTGTGCAGATCGTCTACTCGGCGCTCGCTCCGACAGGCGTTGTTTCCACCGTTGGAGTACGCCCGAATCCGTACAAGAAGGCTGCGCTCCACGACAACAGGACGAACGTCTATGATCATAAGCTGTTGTTCTATAATCTTCCCCCGCAGTGCAAGATTACGATCACCGACGTTGCGGGACAGATCATCGACGTCATTAATTTCAGCTCTGCCGACGCGAACAAAGGGAGCACATTCTGGGATATGTTCTCCAAGGATGGCCTTGAGTGCGCAAGCGGACTGTACCTCTATATCGTCGAGTCGCCAACCGGTGACAAGAAGATCGGTCAATTCTCGATATTACGCTAATCAAATAACTATGAGGGCAAGATCTATGAAAAAGATCTCTTCAATATCTATTGCGGCTTTGCTCCTCGTGGTTTTTGCCACCGGGATCGTGACCGCTCAGACACGCAAGGCGGGTATTAACGCCGCTGCGTTTCTGAAGGTCGGCGTGGGAGCGCGACAAGTCGGAATGGGATCGGCTGTCACATCCCTGAATGGGGACGTGACGAACATATTCTGGAATCCCGCCGGTGTTGCGCTCCGCGATGAGAAAGCCCAGGTATCATTTACGTACAACTCGTGGATCGGCGGCCTCAAACAGAATGCCGTTGCTGCGAGCTATAACATGGAAGGAATCGGAACGATCGGCCTTGGTGTCATGACGTTAGGGATCAGTGGTATCATAGCCGACCGTGATATCTATCCAGGGAACGCCGCGTTGACGGCACTCCAGATCGACCAGGCAACGGCCGACACATACGATTACATGGACATGGTCGCGCAGCTTACGTATTCGACCTATGTGATGGACCGCCTTACCCTTGGTGCGTCGTTCAAATTCATCAATGAGAAAATCGACGATCAAAATGCGACGGCCATTGGGTTCGACCTGGGTTCGGTCTACAATATCGGAATCTCCAACTGGAACATCGGAGCCCGCATCAGCAATCTGGGAGGCGATATGAAGTTCTACGATTACGCTTCCCCGATCCCGTTGACGTTCAGCGTAGGAACTTCGCTGGTTCCGGTCCGCATCGGATCGAATTCGGTACTGCTCGCGGTCGATCTTGTGAAACCCCAAGACGGTCAGCAATATTATTACACCGGCTTTGAGTACAACTACAACAACACGGTGTTCCTCCGTGGCGGCTGGAAAATGAACTACAGCTACATGGGCCTTGCCGGCGACGGCATTGACGAAGGAACGACGCTGCGTCAGGGTGTCCAAACGAGCTTGGAAAAGGGGTCGTTGGGTGCCGGTGTACGCGTTCCCATGGCGGAGTATACGATCGCCCTGGACTATTCGTACACGGTGTTCACATCTTTCTCCGATGTGCACCGCTTAACGCTTCACCTTTCCATGAAGTAAGAGGAGTCTGCTTTGTCGCCCATCCCGCACCGCGGGATGGGCGGGGCAGGCGAATCGAAAAGAGGGCACACCCTCACCGCGTTCTCCTTTGCGGTGCGAGCGTGAACCGAAACGGAAAGAATTGGGGTAATCTCCTCTTCAGGGTCTCCCCCGATGGTCGGGGGCGGTCGCCCGAATAGCGATTACCCCATCTTTATTTCTAGAAGCCATCTCAAAAATGCCTATTCTGTCCTACAATGACTTCAGGCAAAAGTGTCATTGCGAGCGCTGTTTGCGAAGCAATCTGTACATGCATAGATTGCTTCGTCGTCCCGAAGAGGAGAAGCGGGACTCCTCGCAATGACACTAAAGGTTTTTGAGATGAGTTCTAGCTTGATTGAAATAGGATACGAGGGAAAATCCGATTTCGATATTGTCTAGAGTTTAGAATTTCGTGCTTTGAGTTTCTTAATAGAAAATCATTCGGTTGTTGAACTGAACGAAATTCTGAAAGAGGGGTGACCATGAGACCATCTCGGAGGAAGTTCCTCAACACGGCCGCCTTGACAATGGCGGGCGTTGCACTTGCCCCAAGGGAAACACTCGCGGAATATGTGCCTGATGACGCGAGTATCTTAAAAGGTACACCAATGTCAACATTCCCGTGGTTACGAAACCTCAGTGATTTCTTCGTCGGAAGCCTTCGGAATGCAAGACATTTCGACCGGGAAGCATACATCCGTCAACTTGCAGATCAGGGATTTACACACGTCAGCATCAACGGCCTTGGCGCTGATCGACCGTTTGAGTCCGGCCCGCCGGGGGATGTGTACTCGTGGTTCTATGATTACAGTCCGGATCTTGACCAATTCGTGACGAGTAAACTAATCGATGGCTTCTACCCTGAGGAATACCTCAGGAAGAATCTCGAATTTCTGAAATCCGGAGCAGCCCTCGCAATGAAATACGGAGTTGTGCCGGGTTTGCACGTCAATTCTCCACGATCGATGCCAGAGAAGTTCTGGGAGAAGTGTCCCTTTCTTCGCGGCGCACGCATCGACCATCCGCGGGAAAGCTTCCGACCGCGCTATACGCTTGCGATGGCTCACCCAGTCGTTCAGCAACACTATCGGGAGCTTGTTCATAACCTCATGAAGGAAGTGCCGCAACTGGGCTTCATTCACGTTTGGACGAATGACAGCGGATCGGGATTCGAGTTTGTGGCATCGCTGTACGCCGGCCGAAACGGAGGGCCATATCTGATTCGCGAGTGGAAAAGTGACGATGAGATTGCGCGCAGAGCGGCGGAAAACGTTCTGACCTACTATCACCTGCTGCGCGACCAATCAAAGAAGCTGAACCCAGCGTTTCGCGTAATTTGCGATCTCGGACCATTCTACGCAGAACGGAAGTACATCGCACCCGGTCTTGGCGATGGCCTCGATGCAGGAGAATTTGCCTCATTCGAAAAACCGGAGAGCAGAGAAGAACGCGAAATGCTGAACCGCGTGGGCGCGGTTGTCCACCAGAAGCTCGATCTTGGGGACAACAATGTTCTGGGGGTGCCGTGTCCAAAGCTGGTATACGAGCGCCTGCAAGGGGCGGCAAAAGCCGGTGCCACGCATGTGATGGTGGGTGTGACCCCACGCTCGCTGGCTCCCTTTGATATCAACGGAGATGTCCTCCAGGCATTTCAACAGAATTCCCAGACACCCCTGGAAGATGTAATCAACGCAAGTGCTGAACGATGGGTCGGGTCGGCGCACGCACAGAGCTTGCGAGAACTCTGGGCTCTGTCAGATACCGCTGTACGATCATATCCTTTCGGCATTCCGTATAGCACCTTTGCATTTCCATGGTTTCGGCTGTGGATTCGACCGTTCGTGCCGAATATTGATACCATCCCGGAATCGGACCGTTTGTACTACGAGCGCTATCTTCTCGCAACGTTCAACAATCCAGCGCGCATCGATCTGAACAACGACATGATGTGGAACTTCCTGACGGTGGAGGAGGCTGGAGAAAAGAAACGCTCCATCGACCGATCGGTAATTCCACCCCTCAGTCAAGCCGTTGCGCGCTCGACGGAACTGCTTCAACACATCGAACACGCATCTCCAGCAGGCAAAGTGTTTCAGGATCTCCATGATCGTCTTTGCGCCGCACAGTGCTACTATCGAACAATGAGAAACACTGTCGCCTGGACAGAATCGGTTCATGGATACATGGAGGCGAAGTCGCAGACGGAGAAACAGAAATTCCGAGAACTGTGTCGAGAGATGGTTGTCAATGAACTGGACAACGCACGAAACCTTCTGAAGCTCTGGACGGAGAGCCACGTTGACTGGATGCCGGTGACGACCGGTGAAGAATCACTCCATATCTATGCGGATAACTTCGGGGATCATGTTCGACGAAAAATTGAGTTGATGAACCGGCACGCGACAGATGAACCGTACATTGATCCCAACTATATGTGGAGGATGCCGAAAGAGTAAGTTTCAAGTTCAAAGGTCTCGAGTTCAACGTCCATCAATTGAGATATAGCGATGCTACATGAGGTGAACATACGGTATCCGATTAACGAGATGGAGCTCAGCAGGAGGAGGTGGGAAGCGGCGTACAGATTTGGGTGGATTGACAGAGCGCCAGTGTTTCTTGGCATTGAGGCCCGCTACCTGCTCCATGAACGCCGTGTGACGTTCGCCGAATATTTCAGCGGCCCAAAGACGCAGCTTATTCATCAACTTGAGAATCTCAAGTGGCGCATTGAGAATATTCCTGACGATTGGTTTCGTGAACCAATCCTCACGATTTCACCCGATTTTCAGAATGTCGCCAATGCCAGTGGGTGCGGCTGCGAGATTCTTTGGCAGGAGAATGAAACGCCTCAAGCGATCGACCGGATCTTTACGATCGATGAGATGATTCGTCACGAGCTCCCTGATTGGCATGACACGCTGTGGGGAAAGCGGCTGGTGTGGTATCGGGAGATGAAGAGGCTCGCGGAGGAAGTCGACGTGCGGCTGAACGGTGAGAGAATCCCCGTCACCGTAACACTTGGGATCAATGCCGATAGTCCGTTCATGACAGCTGTAGACCTAGCTGGGGCGAATTTCTATAATTGGCTCCTTGAAGCTCCTGAGGAATGTAAAGCATTTCTACAGAAGATCACGAATCGCTATATTGAAGTCGAGACGGAATTTCGCCGGGTATCGGGAAGGTCGCTTGATAATGGGCTGATGTACTCGGACGACTCGGCGCAGATTATTTCACCCGAACAATATCGGGAGTTTTGTGTCCCTGTTGGCCGCCAGCTCTATGGCTTGTTTGGCAACAGCAGGCACGACGGCAGGATGATGCATCTCTGCGGAAGAAATGTCCATCTCCACGAATCTCTTCTCAATGATCTGCACATCACGATGCTGACGGGCTATGGTTCCGAGAATGCGCCGGACGAAATGTATCTCCTGGCAGGCAAAATGCTCCTTCACGGAAATATCGGTCCCATGACGCTGTTGAGAGGGACGCCCAACGATGTTGCAAAGGAAACCATGATCCTCCTGAACACCCTCGCGCCGTTTGGCGGTATCATTGTTGGAGATGGGTACAATGTTGCGCCGGGCTCGCCGCTCGGGAACCTGGAGAGCGTCCGGAAAACGTGCGAACAGTATGGAGTGCCGCCGACGGCCCCTCAATGAAAACTCGATGTTTGAAGAAATAATTTGATGAAAGAAACCTTCATTCGCTCCGGTCACCCCCAACTCGATGCACTCTATCCCCGCATCAAGAACTTTCTCATGAGCGATGTCACCGAATATAACATGTTTGGCGCGAAAGTCCGCGGCTACCGCACACCGGACACACCGAGTCTGTGGATTCGCGATTACTCGGATATGATGCGGGGCTTCAGATATTGGGAAAGTGACATGAAGAGTCTCGTCGACCACTTTGCTGAAATGCAGTCAGCGAAAGGGTGGTTGTTTGACTATTTTACGATGACCCCGGAAAAAGTCCCCTGTGAAAAAGAAAACTGGGCGAAATATGTGAGGGTTCCAGTCGAAGCGGATGTCGAGTTTCGGTTCATCAAGGCGATCTACCTGGCGTGGCAGGCAACGGGAGACGACCGGTGGGTAAAGAAACTGCTACCGAGGATGGAAAAGGCACTCAACTATATTCTGACGGACGAGTGGAGATGGGATAAGAAAACGAAGCTCGTCAAGCGTGGCTATACCATCGACACGTGGGACTTTGACTACACGGCCGGACGCCATTCGTGGCTCAACTTCCAGGTGAATGATGATACCTATTGGGGTATCATGCATGGAGACAACTCGGGGTACTATGAGGCGTTCAACCAGATGGCGACGTTGTATGCTCATCTCGGTCTGAGAGCTCGGGCCCGACATTGGGGTTCGTACGCGGAAGCATTTCGGACCCGTGCGAACAAAATCTGTTTCAACGGAGCATTCTACACGCACCACGTTCATCTTGTGCCGGTTTCGATCGAAGGAGTCGATGAAGCTAAGCAACTAAGCCTCAGCAATCCGATGAATATCAACCGCGGTCTTGCAACGCATGCAATGGCCGTGAAGATTCTTCGAGAATATCAGCGGCGAGGCAAAGCAAAGGGGGCGTTTGCTGACTGGTTTAGCCTTGATCCCCCGATGCCGGATGGAATTTACGGGGATGAAAAGCTCGTTGCTGGAGCCTACTGTAACGGTGGCCTCTTGCCTCTCGTGGGCGGCGAATTGTCGCGAGCGGCGTTCGACCACGGATTCGAAGAATATGGAGTTGAGCAACTCCTGAAGTACGAACGGCTCACAAATAATAACGAAACGTACCTCTGGTATTTTCCCAACGGGAGAAAATCCACCGTTGAAACCAGCACGAGTCCTGATGCATCACCGACAGACGGTTGGGGCTCATCGGCAATGCTCTATGCCCTGATCGAGGGGCTGGCGGGAATTGTCGATGAGGGCAAACTCTTTCAGCGCGTGCGTCTCTCTCCGCGATGGCTGGCTGCAGGAAGAAGCGAAGCATCCGTTTGTGCAGCGTATGGAGCGTCTGGAGCATCGTTTGAGTATTCCTTCGGGCACAACGTGTCTGCCAAAACTATTGAGATGAAGTTGACAGGAAAGGCCATGACGCGTCTTCACGTTCTTCTCCCCCGGGAAACGAAAGCGACAAAGGTGAGCATTGGCGCGAAGAAACTGAGTTTTCGTAACACAAAGGTCGAAGAAAGTTCTTATGTTGATGCAGATGTCGACGTGAAGAAGAACGCGGTTGTTCTCATTCGATACCAATAGGAAATCAACAATGAAACGAAGAGATTTTCTGAAAGCACCGGCTGCCGGACTCCTCCTCGCGCCGGGATTCAGTGTTGCGGATGGATCTCCCCGAGAGAACGAACCGGGCGGCCAGCCAGATGTTGTGCGGCAAGATATTCAACAGCGAATGCATCCGGATTTCATTACTTGTCTGCCCGGAGTAGAGTATTTCTTCTTCGGGAACGGCGACATCGCGGGCGTGGTGCAGCATTGCCCGAAGGATACAAGCGGAACGTTCCTCGGCTTCACCTTCATGAATCCGGGACTCTTCAGTAGAAAGTGGAGCACCTATCTCTATCATCCTGAACGGGGATTCACCAATACGCGTCTTGGCGTCACACTTGAAGAGGACAACCCTGGATTGACCAAGGAAAGCGGGATGTATCATGGGGTAAAAGGGTATGCGGTCACGCCAGAGAACTTCGTGTCCATTCAATGGAAATACATGGATACCGTTCCAGTCGTCTCGCTTCTGTGGAAAGCTGGAGAGTGTGAGGTCGAGGAGGAATTCTTCGCTCCCAGCGAAGGATCAGTCCTCTTCAGGCGGGCAACGGTAAAGAACTCCTCCGGCAGGCCGCTTCATGTTCGTCTTGGCCTGTCCCTGTATGCGAATTTTGGTCTCTTCGACCAAATCTACGTAGATGAGAAAGAGAAAGCGGCCTTCGCGCGCGGTCTGGCGAAGATGAAACTGTTCACACTGGAAAAAGAGGCGACGGTGGCGGGGCGCTATGACGTTCGTGTCGACGTCGGGACAATTCCACCGGGCGAGTCACGTCAGTCAACGTACGTGTACTGCTTGAACGATGGAGAGAAGATCTTTAAGAGAAAAAGCTTTGCGGTTCTTTGGAAAAATACGGTGCAGTATTGGAATGGGAAAGGAATTCTTGAAACCGGCAACAAAGAGTTTGACGATCTCTGGAAGGTATCCAAGACGAGTCTCCGGGCGGTGATGGGCAATAATGCTCGGATGGACGCCGGTGTCTGGGAATACAACATGGAGTGGGTGATCGACCACCTGTGGGCGGCGATCGGATTTCTGAGGTCCGGATTTGTGGACGAAGCGCGCCTGCTTGTTGAAAACAATCTCAAGCACGCAATTGGTTTCGACGGACGCACGATTGAATCCAGCCGCTGGTTTGGCTATGACTATACCGAGCTGAACCAAAATGGCAGTCTCGTTCACAGCATATGGGAATACCTTTGCTGGACGGGAGATTTCGCCCTGGTGAAGAAATACTGGGACAAAATTAAACTCTGTGCTGAGTTTCCGCTGCAGGAGGTCTTTTTCGACAAGCGGGCACACATGGTGCATAACAAAAGAGAGTTCTGGGAGCGGAGCGATTCCCATGGCATCGAGGATGGATTTGAGATGGCGTACCAGTTCTGGATCATCATGGGGCTCGAGAAGGGGGCGGAAATTGCCCAGGCACTCGATGATCGTACCACCGCCCGCAAATGGCGACAAACCGCACGTGAGATGAGAGAATCATTTCTCTCTGATCCTACCTTCAAGATGATTGAGAACGGACGCATCATTAAGCGAAGAAAAAGGAATGGGGAATGGCAGAAGTTGAGCGTTCCTCCCAATCGGAGCGCAATGCCTCCCGGTTCGCCGCTTGCAACGGACGAGAATCCCGCATTGGATCCGGACACCGTTGTGGCGTTCCCGATCATTTTCGGATTGATCGACCCGAAAAGCGACCTCTCACTCAAGACGCTCGAGTGGGTTGATACGTTATGGGGTCAACAGTGGGAAGGAGGAGGGTATTCACGCTATAACACACACAGCGAACCCGATCCCCCTGCACCCTGGCCATTCAACTCCGTTATGGTTGCCCGCGCACACGCCGACGCAGGCAATGACGACAAGGTTTGGCGTGTGCTGGATTGGCTCACGAACCTGCCGACCGGAAAATCGGGTTCCTGGTTCGAACATTTGGGTCCCAGCATAACGCCGCCCGCTCCGCCGGTTGGAATTGTCGGATGGATCTGGTACGAGATCATGGCGCTGTATGTTCATCATATTGTGGGACTCAGGCCGGAGCTGGACAGATTGGTTGTTCGTCCACGACTGATCAAAGGGCTTGACAACATCCGCTCGACGCACATCATACGAAAGAAGCAGGTGTCGATACACATCCAACGATCAGCGGACAAAAGCGTTGCCACCGTCAATGGAAAAAAGGTAGCAGTCAACAATGGGGCCATTTCGATCCCGTATCCCACCAAGGGAATAACAACGATTGAGTTCACTATTGCAGGATAACCGATGAGAAGAAGCGATTTCTTCAAGACAGCGTTTGGCGCTGCCGCCGTCGCGGGCCTTTCGGGGTTTAGGTGGAAGGGCGATAAAGCAATTCGCCCGACGGAAGCCTGGCCGGCAATCGATCCAGAGGACGAGCAGTTCTGGAGATTTGTACGGACGCAATTTCCGCTCACCGATGAGCGCGCCTACCTGAACACTGGCGGACTTGGCGCGTCTCCCTACGCCGTCATTGACGCGGTGAAAGCGAAGATGGACGAGTTGGAAAAAATCGCAGAAACTGGCCATTCAGATGAGCTCTGGAAAGAGGTCAAGACTGCCGCTGCGCAGCTGCTTGGATGTGATGCAACGGAGTTGGCGTTCACCCGAAACGCCACCGAGGGTATCAATATCGTTTGTAATGGGTTGCCGCTCAAACGCGGCGATGAGATGATCACAACAACGCATGAGCATGTCGGAAATACGGTTCCATGGTTGGGGTTGCTGAAGCGGGAAGGGATTGTCGTTAAGCTGTTTGAGCCGTCGACGGTGTCGGCACAGGAAAATGTGGATCGGATTGAACAGTTACTCACGAAAAAAACCCGCCTCATCAGTGTTCCCCATGCAACGACAACGACGGGGCAGATTCTCCCGATCAAAGTCCTCTCTGCGCTCGCGAAGCCAAAGGGAATCTGGTTGTTCGTTGACGGGGCCCAGACGGCAGGAATGTTCCCGTTCAATCTTCATGAACTCGGATGTGATGCCTACGCGACGAGTGGACACAAGTGGATGCTTGGACCAAAAGAAACTGGCCTGCTGTATGTTCGCAAGGAGATGCTGGATGTCATTCAGCCCAAAATTGTCGGTGCATACTCGGCCGCCGAGTTTGACCTGGCGAAAGGAACGCTGGATTTTGTTCCGAGTGCACAACGCTATGAGTACGGGACAGTGAGCATTCCGCTTCGGTTTGGTCTTGGCGCTGCAATAAGCTTCCTGCAGAAGATTGGAATGGAGAATATCTGGAAGCGGGATCAGTCACTCTCCACGAGATTGTTTATGGGCCTGAAGTCGATTCCATACGTGAGCGTCCTTTCTCCAGAAAGCAGTACGGAGAGAAGCGCGCTTGTGACGTTCAAGCACGAAAAGATCCCATTTGGCGATCTCCAGCGTCATCTTGACACATACAAGCTCCGAACGCGTGGTGTTGGCGAAGGCGGAGTGAACGCTCTTCGAATCTCGACGCATCTCTATAATAGTCACGATGAGGTTGACCGCGCGTTAGAAGCAGTGAAGACTGCCTAGAAAGGACAAGATTATGTATACGATAGGTTATGATGTGGGAAGCTCTTTTGTGAAAGCCGCGCTCGTGGATGTTGAACGTGGTACCGTGGTTGCCAAGGCAAGCTACCCGGACAAAGAAATGCTCATCAACGCTCCTGTGCCCGGTTGGGCAGAACAGGATCCCGCAACATGGTGGAAAGCCGTGAAAGGTGTGACCGGCATTCTGGCCGCCCAGGCGTCGGTGTCGCTGAAAGATGTGAAAGCGATTGGTATCTCATATCAGATGCACGGTCTTGTGCTCGTCGGCAAAGATGGCACACCCTTGCGGCCGTCCATTATCTGGTGTGATAGCCGTGCGACAGAAATTGGCAGAGCAGCGTTTTCGGCGATCGGTGAAACTGTGTGCCTCAATGAAATGCTCAACTCTCCAGGCAACTTCACGGCATCAAAACTTTGCTGGGTCAGGCAGAACGAGCCTTCAGTCTATGAAAAGGCTTACAAGATGCTTCTCCCAGGCGACTACATAGCGCTCCGTTTGACGGGGGAATGCAGAACTACGATCTCCGGGTTGTCGGAAGGTATCCTCTGGGACTTTCCCGGATCACGGGTAGCAGAAAGGCTGCTGAGCCACTACCAACTGCGGAAAGACTTGCTGGCTGATTTGGTTCCATCCATTGGGCTTCAAGGGTACGTCTCTGCTGCGGCCGCACTTGAGCTTGGCCTGAAAGCCGGGATCCCCGTTTCGTACCGTGCCGGTGACCAACCGAACAATGCACTCTCCTTGAATGTGCTGGAGCCGGGGGAAATTGCTGCCACCGCAGGAACATCGGGAGTTGTCTATACTGTCAGCGGCAACCTGAACTGTGACCCACAATCACGCATCAACGCATTTGCTCATGTGAATCATCGGCCTGAGGCCCCACGCGTTGGAATTCTTCTGTGTATCAACGGAACGGGAATCTCGAACAGCTGGACACGAAAGCTGATTGGCGAATCAGACCTCACGTACGATCAGATGAATCAGACAGCAGCCCTGTCTCCGGTTGGTTCCAAGGGACTTTCCATCCTTCCATTCGGCAACGGAGCAGAGCGGATGCTGGGTGACAGGGACATCGGAGCGCAGCTGCATCACCTGAACTTCAATATCCATGGAAAACCAGAGGTTCTGCGGGCTGTTCAAGAAGGGGTGGTATTCTCCTTCAAGTATGGTATCGACATCATGCGATCTTTGAAGATTCAACCAACCGTTCTGAAAGCTGGAGCGGCAAACATGTTTCTGAGTCCCGTCTTCTGCAAGACACTGGCATCTGTGGCAGGAGTGACGATTGAACTGTATAACACCGACGGAGCTCAGGGTGCCGCGCGCGCCGCTGCCGTCGGAGCGGGAATCGTCCCGCATCTGCACGATGCATTCAAAGGACTTGCGGCCTTGCGAAGTATTGAACCTGAGACGAATAAAGACGATTATCTCGAAGCGTACAGCCGCTGGCTTGCGCCGCTGAAACGCAGCCTTCAGTCTTGAGAAACCTCTTCTGTGAGGGGCATATGAACAGACTCTTTCTCCTGTCGATCTCTGCTGTAGTACTTCTGTCGGTCTTTGGATGTCGCGGAAAGGACCAGAAAGAAGCATCGTCAACAAATGGCGCTGCGTATACCGCCGGCTTCCTCATGGAGACATACGATCTTGATCGCTGGAAACGCGACGAAGAATTCTTCAGAGAAAAAGCCAATTCCCTCGGTGTGACGGTACTGCGGGCTGTCGCAGACGGTGACCAGGATCGTCAGAACAAACAGGCTGAAACATTCCTGACGCAGGGCGTCAATGTTCTCGTCGTTGTGCCAAAGAACCTCAACACCGCTGCCCGCATTGTCAAGAGCGCACACGAGAAAGACGTTCCCGTGCTTGCCTACGACAGGCTGATGCTCGATTGCGATCTGGATATCTACATCACCTTTGATAATGAAAAGGTCGGCTATCTCCAGGCGTATGGCATCCTCCAGAAGGTGCCCGAAGGGAACTTCATTCTTCTCGGAGGGGCTGCATCAGATAATAACGCAAAACTGCTGCGCACCGGCCAGCTTCGGGCGATCAAGGAGCACGAGCTGCAGACAAAAAAGAAGGTCACGGTTCTTGCAGATCCCTTTCTCGACGATTGGGATCGTGAGGAAGCACGAAGGCGAATTGGAAATCTCATCACCAAATTCAACGCAGAAGGAAAGAAGATCGACGCGATCATTGCTTCGAATGATGCAACTGCTGGCGGTGTCATCGCCGCGCTGCAAGCGGAAAAGATGGCGGGGAAAATCGCCGTCTCAGGCCAGGACGCGGAATTGCAGGCATGCCAGCGTATCGTTGAAGGAACTCAGGCAATCACTATCTACAAACCAGTTCGGCTTCTAGCCGAGGTGTCGGCACAAGTCGCTCAGCGTCTTGCGAAAAAGGAAAAACCAGAAGAGATCATCAAGGCGCTTGGATTCACCGTCAACTATCTCGACAATGGTTTCAAGAAGGTACCGTCGATTTTCCTCGAACCGCTCTTTGTTACAAAAGAAAACATGGCGAAAACGGTCATTGCAGACAATTGGCATCCTCTGGAAAAAGTCTTCGCCAACGTACCAAGAGAATTCTGGCCAAAACAATAATCTTCGAACACCTGTAGGACCACTTCGCTTGTTGAATATCCGATGAACGAACCCAGATTTGGCATACGAGTGAACTTCCGTGTCATGTCGATGATTCTCATCCTCGTCGTGATGTGGATCTTCTTTCGTCTTCAGGTGGGAGACTTCTACTTCAGCGGAGAGAGCATAGCGAAGTTGAGCCGGGACATGGTCAGCTGGACGATCCTTGCTGCGGGGATGACGCTTGTGATCATCTCGGGTAACATCGATCTTTCAGTCGGTTCGCTTCTCTCTGTCGTTGCGGCATCCGCTGCGTTGATGATGAATCCGGAATATGGCCCCGGATGGTCCGCAAATGTCGCGGTTCCTATAGCGCTGGCAATCGGCACCTCTCTTGGTCTCCTTCAGGGGACGCTTGTTGCGTACTTTCGAATCCCCTCATTCATCGTTACCCTTGGCGGTCTCTTCGTTTTCCGTGGAATCACGCAAAAGATCAGCGAATTTGATCCAAGGGTTCCCGCGGATAATTGGGTTGTGTCGTTGGGATTTGACTACGTCCCGCACGAAACGGGTTATGCCATGATTGCAGCGTTTGTGCTCCTTCTGGCCGGTGTTCTGATCGTCAGCCGAAGAAATCGCCTCCACATGAATCTGCCTTCATGGAATATTCCGGCACTCGCCGGCATACTCTTTATCGTCGCCGCTCTGCTCGCGTTACTCGTGATGAAGATGAATGAGTACAAGGGCATCCCCAACCAGACGGTGGTGATGGCAATTGTTCTCATTATGCTTCATGTGATCTCGAAGCAGACAACCTTTGGCAGACACCTGTACGCGATCGGAGGGAACACCGAAGCGGCGCGGATTTCAGGTATCAAAGTTGAACGCAAGATTGTCGCCGTCTTCGCTCTGATGGGGTTCCTCGCCGGCGTCGCTGGCATCGTTTGGATGGCGCAGAATCAGGGATCAACAAAGAACGGCGGTCAATACTATGAATTGTATGCCATCGCAGCGGCCATCATCGGCGGTACAAGCCTGATGGGGGGGCGCGGAACGATCTTTGGAACATTCCTCGGAGGACTCGTGATGGCGACTGTGATCCAAGGAATGGACTACACAAATCTAGAAAACTGGCTACAGCTTGTTGTGCGCGGCAGCGTTCTCGTGTTGGCTGTTGGGCTGGATATCATGGCGAAGAATCCCCCACTCTGGGCACGCCGTCTCCAAAGCAAAGTGTGGAAGCGATCGCGCTCAGCGTCATGAGCGTCTGAGAGACATCTATCATGGCTGAAATCGTACAATTTGAGAGTGTTACAAAGCGGTTTGGCGGGACCGTTGCCCTGGACGGCGTCAGTTTCTCCATTCGGGAAGGAGAAGTGCATGCCCTGATAGGAGAGAATGGCGCCGGCAAATCGACACTGATGAGAATTCTCTCGGGAGTTTTGCCGAAAGATTCCGGGAGGGTGTTCGTCGGTGGCTCGGAGAAAGTGTTTCGCTCGGCAGTTGATGCACAGCGAGAAGGGATCAGTACGGTGTATCAGGAACCCCACCTCGTCCCGCACATGACGGTCGCGGAAAACGTTTTTCTGGGACGTGAACCTCTCAAGAGATTTGGATGGGTGGACTTCAACACTCTGAACGCCCGAACCCAAGGAATTCTGGCCCAACTGGAGCTGACGATATCGCCAACAACAACGCTTGCAGACCTGAGCTCCGCCGAGGTGCAACTCGTTCAAATCGCGAGAGCGATTGCGTTCTCGACGAAGATTCTCATTCTGGATGAGCCAACCGCATCGATCACCGGCCGTGAAACGGAAATCCTCTTTAGCCTCCTCAAGAAGCTGAACGCCAAAGGATTGACGATCGTCTATGTCTCCCACCGTCTCAAGGAGATTTTCGAACTCTGCCATCGGGCGACAGTTCTCCGAGATGGCAAGCATGTTGCGACAGTCGACGTTGAAAAGACAAACGAGCGAGAGATCATCAGTATGATGGTAGGACGGGCAGTTGAAGAAACACCCTCTGTTCGCAACGAGAGAGGAACAGGCGAGGTGAGCCTTGAACTCCGTGATGTGAGTGTCTCAGAGTCGCCTGTTCCCGTGCGCAATGTCTCTCTGAATGTCCGAAAGGGCGAAATCGTCGCTCTTGCAGGGTTGGTTGGTTCTGGTCGTAGCGATGTAGCGAAAGCGGTGTTCGGCCTGAACCGAATCAGTGCAGGTAGCATCCATGTTCACGGCAAGCGTGTTGACATCAAGAGTCCGGGAGATGCAATCCAGCGGGGAATCTCTTTCGTACCAGAGGACCGAAAAAGCGAGGGTCTGATCCCCATTCAATCGATCAAGCACAATATCTCGCTCACAGGATTGAAGCTGCTGGCGCGGTTGGGATTCATCAGGGGGTCTTCGGAAACCAGCCTCGCTCGGACAAGTTCCGCACAACTCTCCATCAAGTCATCATCTGAAGAGGCAGAGGTCTCGACGCTGAGCGGCGGTAACCAACAGAAAGTCGTCCTGGCGAAATGGTTGTGGTTGAAGCCGACGATCTTGATTCTGGATGAGCCGACACGGGGAATTGATGTCGGGGCAAAAGCCGAAATCCACAGTTTGATTACGAACCTTGCGAAAAACGATGTTGCTGTTCTTCTCATTTCCTCTGAATTGCCGGAAGTTCTCCGGCTCGCGGACCGAATCTATGTTATGCGCGATGGAACAATCACCGGAGAGCTTCAGCGATCCGAAGCAAGCCAGGAATCCATTATGCACCTGGCAGCACTTGGTAAACAAGAAACGGGAGGTCTATGAAATCGGTTAATACGTTTGATCTCGTTGTCGTCTTCACCTATTTCCTTATTATTATGGGCATTGGCCTCTTCTTCATGCGCGTCAACAAGGGGGGTAAGGAATTCTTTACCGGGGGCAGCATGATTCCGTGGTGGATGTCCGGCATCTCTCTCTACATGGGAAACTTCAGCGCATGGTTATTCACCGGTGCTGCCGGCTTCGCCTATACCACCGGTTGGTTTACAACGCTTTATTTCGCGTCCAGCCCGATAGCGTATCTTATCGGCTCCAGTCTTACAGCGGCGAAATGGCGCAGAACGCGGTCAATCTCTCCACTCGAATACACTGTGACGCGTTTCAATATTACGACGCAACAATTCATGAGCTGGGTAATCGCCACAAACTTCACGCTCTCTGCCGGAGTACAACTGGCGTCGACCTGTAAATTGTTTGCGCCCATTATCGGCATCGACCTGACGGCCATCGTGCTCCTGATCGGCTTCATTGTGATGCTTCATAATTTTCTGGGCGGACTCTGGGGTGACATGGCGATGGATGTTGTTCAGGGAGTGATCCTCGTGGCAATTACCTTTATCGTAATGCCCCTGAGCCTGAATCTTATCGGCGGTGTCGGGAATCTTGTCGACAAGTTGCCCGCACTGTCGTTCGATCACACCTACAACAACGTGCACTACACAGAACACTGGCTCCTGTCGATCCTTGTTATTTCGTCGATAGGATTTGCTGCCGGTGGGGCGCAGAGATTCTACTCGGTCAAGGACGAAAAGAGCGCCAAACGTGTCGGTAAGATGGCGGCAGCGCTTGCCCTCTGTACGCCGCTGGTCTTTGGAATTCCCCCGTTGGTCGCTAAAATCTATTGGCCAGATCTGAGTCAGGTTGAGTTTTTCAAGCCGTATCTTGCCACGAACCCGCAAGACCTCGTCATGGTCGGTCTTGTGATGAAGCTTCTTCCTCACGGATTGATCGGCATTTTCATTGCGGCAATGCTGGCGGCGACAATGACGACTCTGAGCACGGTCTACAATATGGTCTCCTCCATCGTTTCGCACGACATCTACAAAGGCGTGTTCCGACCAAACCTTACAGATAAGCAGTTGCTAAAGGCCGGTCGAATCACCGCAATGACCATCGGTATCATTGTGATGATGCTGGCGGTCTTCTTCGTCAAGAGCAAATTTGGAATTTTCAATCTCATGCAGGTATTTTTCACGCTGTTCTATATTCCGGTAACGGTACCGCTTGCGTTCGGGGGATATCGGTCCGCAGGTGTATTTGGCATTCGCTATGACATTCGGGATCTTCAGCACGTCGCATTGGACAGGAAGATTGTATCGTGAGAACAAAACCGCCCTTGCGTCCATCGCGGCATTCATTTCGATCGCAACGGCAGTTCTCTTCTACTATACGCCCGTTGGGCAGATTGAGGACTGGCAGATGGTTCTTTCGTTCGTGAGCGCTGTTGCTTTGGGTGCGAGCCTCTATGGCTTTGCGAGATTGTTCGCAATGGAGAAAGAAGAGGAGAGGACAGTCATTGGGAATTTCTTTAAGAAGATTGATACGCCGATCGACGTGGCGAAAGAGGTCTATGCTGGCGGGCGACGGCAAGTGTCAACAATGCCTCTCGTCGGCCGGACGGTTATCTTCCTTGGCATTCTTGTTTCGATGTCGTACTTCACCAAACTTGAGGATCTTGAGGTCGTCGCAGTGACCGCCATGGTGGCGATCTTGTTGACTTTTGGTGGGACACTCTGGATTCTCGGAAAGCGCGCAGACCGAAAAGAAGAACAAGAACTAGCAAGGCTTGCTCAGTCCACAGAAGGCACCTGATACAACGGCGGAAACGGCAACCGTGGAGAATTCATGACAGAGGTCATATGAAGATTCATCTGGCATATGGAAAAGAAGGACTTGAGGTGGAGGTGCCGGAGAAGAATCTGGCCAAGATCCTGACGATGAAATCAACACCACCGCTTCCTGCTCCGCCGGTTGCGGTCAAAGACTCGCTGCTTCATCCGATAGGCTGCCCACCGCTTGGGGAGATTGCCCGTGGAAGGAAAAGGGTCTGCATTGTTGTGTGCGACTTCACTCGGCCCGTGCCGAACAAAATACTCTTGCCGCCAATGCTCGATCTCCTTGAGATGAGCGGTGTCGAGAAGCAGAACATCACGATACTTGTCGCAACGGGGCTTCATCGACCGAGCACGCCGGTTGAGCTGGACATGATGTTCGGTGCGGACATTCAGCACCGCTACACTATTGTTGATCATCGAGCATCGGTTCTTGAGGAACAGCGATTTGTTGGTCGGACCAGAAGAAACACGCCGGTCTTTATTGACGAGCGGTATTGTTCGGCAGATCTTAAGATCACCGTCGGGTTCATTGAACCCCACCTGATGGCAGGATTCTCTGGCGCGCGCAAAATTGTCGCAATTGGATGTGCTGGAGAAAAAACCATCAAAACATTACACAGCCCTGCGTTTCTGGATGAGCCATTGTGTTGCGAGGGATCGGTTGACAAGAATCCGCTGCACCACGAATTGCTGGAAATCGCCCACATGGCAGGACACGATTTCACCATCGACGTCGCTCTTGATGCGAACAAAGCAATCACGGGAGTGTTCGCGGGCCATCCGCAACTCGCTCATGCGGCGGGAATTGAGGCCGTGCGAAGGTCTGTGGGGGCGACACTGCCAGAACCTGCCGACATTGTACTTACGACGTGTGCCGGGTTTCCGTTGGATTTGACGTATTATCAGGCGATCAAGGGAATGACCGCAGCGCTTCCTGTTTTGAAAAAGGGGGGTGTGCTCATTCTCGCAGCAGAATGTGCAGAAGGATTGGGGAGCGAGCGGTTTGTTTCAATGGCGACCCGTTTTCGTACGGCGGAAGAATTTGAACAATGGATTCACACCCATCCTGTCGAGGTCGATCAATGGCAACTTCAGGAGTGTGCGAAGGCTACGCAGCGCGGGGAGGTGGTGGTGGTGTCCAGCGGTATTCGGCCCGAGCAACAAAAGAAGCTGTTCGTCCAGACGGCGGCCAGTGTTGAAGAAGCTTTGCAGCGCGCGCTGCACATCATCGGTCCAAACGCATCCATTGCTGTTATTCCCAAAGGCCCATATACACTCGTTGACGTTGATACCGGTGCCCTGTAGCATGTACCGGCGGGGCTTTCAAAAATAAGAAACCAGCAACACCCTTCCAACTCACCAGCAACACCGAACAGAGCGGTGAGAGAGCCGCAATTCTTGACATCCGATTCATTAACCGTTATACTCAGTTATACCTTAATTAAACGTCATTCAATTAGCAAAACAATACCCTATGGCACTCAACTATACGGTACCCGCTGTCGATCGTGCGATCAGGGTCCTCGAACTTCTTTCCGTCGCACCGCACGGTATGTCACTCGCACAACTGGCTTCACAAACAAAAGTCCCCAAGAGCACCATGTTCCGCATTCTCCACACGCTTCATCAGCATCAGATCATTCTGGAAGATAACGAACGCAAGCTATTTACCCTTGGCATGAAGGTTCTTGGGTGGGGAAACGCAGCGCTGGAGCGGATCGACTACAAAGCGATCGCGCATCCGCATCTCGTAAAACTCGCGGAGGAAACCCGTGAGAGCTTCTACCTAGCTCTGCTGGATCACGACGAAGTTATCCTGGTTGACCGCGTAGACACGCCGGAAGTGTGGAAGATGGTAACGCGGCTCGGTCAGCGTTCGCCATTTCACTGCACGGCGACCGGCCTGGTCATTGCCGCCGCTATGAGCGACGACGCAATTGATGAAATGATCGTTCGTCACGGACTCAGGAAGTTCACGCCGAAAACCATCACGAACATTGTGCGACTCAAGCGTCGGTTAAAAGAGGTCGTTCAACTCGGCTACGCTGTGGCCGATGGAGAATACAAGCCCGACCTTTGCGCGGTGGCCGTCCCGATCTGGGACCATTCCGGCGCTGTCGTGGCATCGCTGATGACCGCCATTCCGTCTGCTCGCAGCCACAAGGACAAAAAGCTTGTTGGCAATCTCATTTCGGTTCTGAAACGTGAGGCAGCCCAGATTTCAAAGCGAGTCGGATATGAGAAAGTGTCGTTCGGCAACTGAGATACCTCCCCGGCCACGAAAACAGTAAGGAAATCCTATGCATCGTCTTGAATTTGGTATGGTGAGCGATGAAGTCTCGCCCGATTTCAATGAAGCTGCGCGATACTGCGCCGAGTGGGGCATCTCGATCTTCGAGCTGCGTGTTCTCAAAACCGGACGCATCCCAGCGGTTGAGCTGAGTGAACTGCGGGAAGTCCAGGCGATAGTGAAGAACAATGGGCTGAGGGTCACGGCGTTGTCGCCCGGAATCTTCAAGTTGCCCCTATCGCAGACAGCGAAACTCGAAGAGGAACTTACAACCACGTTGCCCAAGACACTCGCTTTGGCACGCGAGTTTGGAGCATCACTTGTCATAGTGTTCGGGTTTCAAAGAGAACAGAACGAAAAGCCTGAGATGTTCTCGCGGGCAGTGGATTTCATGTGTCGTGCCGCTGAGAAAGCGGGGAAGGAAGGAATAAGAATCATCATCGAAAATGAGCCTGGCTTCTGGTGTGATTCTGGCGTCAACACAGCGAAATTGATTCAGAAAGTGGACTCTCCGTACCTGAGAGCCAATTGGGATCCGTGCAACGGCTACGGCACGGCGGAGCGCCCCTTTCCGGAAGGGTATGAAGCGGTCAAGCAATACATTGCCAACGTGCACGTGAAAGACACAAAAGAAGGATCGTTGATTCGCTGCGTTCCCGTCGGTGAAGGTGCGGTGGACTGGAAGGGACAGCTCGCGGCTTTAGTGCGGGATCAACTGGTACGACACGTAACAATCGAAACGCACTGCCTGCCGTTGGTGGAGAAATCGAAACAGAACGTGGAGACACTGAAAAACTATCTCGCTGAAATCTATCGCCAACAGGAGACTGTAGTATGAGCCTTGAACGACGAGACTTCTTGAAATATGTCGGCGTAGGAGCCATTGCGACAACCATCCGTCCTCACCTCGATTCCCCGCAGGATGCCCCTCTTGTGAACGAACAGAATATCCATCCGGATTTTCGTTCGAACAACCCAGGGTTAGAATATTACATACTTGGTAACGGCCTGATCCTCACGGCCCTTCAGGTTTCGCCGAAGCCCGAGTCCGGCACGCATTGTGGACTGCTCGTAAGTTCCTCGGAACACTTTTGTCGAAAACTCAGCACGTACCTTTTTCATCCCGAGCGTGGACTTCAGAACACGCGATTCACTGTCAATATCGATGGAAAAGGATACAGTCCGGAGTATGACAAGACCAGCATCCGGTGGGAATATCCCGACAACGTACCGACTATTGTCGTAGAGTGGACTGCGGGGGAATGCGCTATTCGAGAAGAACTGTTGTGTCCCATCAATGACTCTGCTCTCGTTCGGACAGTGACGGTACAAAACAAGTCATCCGTTGCCGTGAAAGTGACCGGCACAATCCTTCTTTATCCTAACCTCATGTTCTTCGACGAATATCATGTCGATCGTGAGAGAGGAACCCTGGCAGCAACAGGATATGCTGCGATGGAGTTGTTCTGCCTCAACGAAGCGACGCCGGGTGACAGGCACTTGAATGTTCTGTTCGGAGAAATCCCCGCCGGAGGCAAGAAAACCTCAACTGTCGTTCTGACAGTCAACCATCCGCGGGCGAAATTCGAAAAGAAGGGTCTGCCCGCGATGCTGAAGGAAAGCCAAAAGTACTGGAGCCAGCGTGCAACGTGTGAGACGAACCACGGCGGACTCAATCACCTTTTCCACAGTGCGGTGGCAGGGATCCGCTCGGCCGTGGCACATTCAGGGAAGATGGACGCGGGAATCTGGCAGTACAATTTCGAATGGGTGCGCGACCAGAGCATGATGGCGGCCGCAAGTTCTGTGTGCGGGCATTCCGACATCGCCGAGGCATCGCTGCTTCGAATGCTCGATCGTTCCATCGATGATGAGGGGCGGGCCCGGGACGCAAGCCGCCACAGGCCGCCGGAGACAATTGAGCTCGATCAAAACGGGGAATTTCTCTATGCAGTCTGGACGCACTGGGTGTGGACCGGCAACGATGCAATCATCAAACGGTATTGGCCGAAGATCAAAGCTGCTGCAAATTTTGTACTCCGACCTGAGTTTCTGAATCCTGCAACCGGGCTCGTAAAAAACTCCCGTGAATTCTGGGAGCGCGATACGGGGTTTGGGGTCAAAGAAGGATATGAGCACACCTATCAGGTATGGAACATCGTCGGCCTCGAACTTGCGGCGGATCTGGCGCATCATATGAAGGAACCAGCCAGTGCGCAAAAATGGGTGGAGGCTTCGAGGAAGATGAAGAACTCCTTTCTCAATCGCAATCAAAACACTCGAGTCGATGGAATTGTTGTGGAATCAACGATGGACAACAGGTGGATATGCCCGCTACAACGTGACATCGGAGCCTGATTCACCGGGATCGTGGCCATTTGCGACGATGTTCCTGGCCCGAGCATACTTCGAAGCGGGCAATGACGAAAAGGTCTGGCGCGCGCTCAATTGGCTCTTGAACTGCCCCGGAGGCAAGGCTGGAGCGTGGTTCGAATGTCACGCTGACAGGCCTGTGCCGCCGTTGCCGCCACTGGGGATTGTGCCGTGGACATGGGCAGAATTGGCCGTTTTCTTTGTTCATCACCTCCTCGGCGTGCGCCCGAACAAGAACGAACTTGTGATTCGGCCGAGGCTATTAAGTGGGCTCGACAAAGCAAGAGCATCATTGACTCTTCGCGGTCAGCGAATCGACCTGACTGTTACCCGCGCTGAGAAGGAAGCGCTGGCTATGGTGAACGGAAAACGGGTCCCACTGGTGAACGGTGAACTCAAGCTGGCGATTCCGGCGAAGGGGCAAACCATCGAAATGAAAATCTAGAAGCACTGTCTGGGCGAACCATGGCAATACTGTTTGGTAAGAACTATAGCCGCGGTGAATTGGAGCGACACATTGGTCACCTTTCGCAGATTGCAGGCGTGAGGTTGATGGAGTTGCAGGATGGACAGGAATCCTGTGTCCGCATCGCGGATGTCCGGAGTGGATCGGGATTGCGATTTCAGATTTCGCTCAATCGTGGAATGGACATTTCTCTTGCTGAATACAAAGGGATGTCGCTGGCATGGCGCTCCCCGCAGGGGGATGTCCACCCAAGTTACTTTGATCCCAAAGGAATGGGGTGGTTGAAATCGTTCCCTGGAGGATTGATGACCGGATGCGGGTTGACGACTGCAGGGGCTCCCAGCATAGATGCCGGAGAAGAATTGGGGATCCACGGCCGCTTGTCGAATCTCCCGGCCTCCAACACTAAGGCAGAAACAGAATGGGCTGGAGATCGATGCGTGTTCAAGGTCAGTGGTGTCATCAGAGAAAATGTCATCTTCAAAGAGAACCTGGCCCTCTACAGGACAATCGAAGTTGAGCTCGGGAAATCAACTATTACTCTGCGTGATAAGGTTGTGAATGAAGGATTCCGCCGATCGCCACTGATGATGCTTTATCACATCAATTTAGGATGGCCGCTGCTTGATGAAGGATCTGATGTGCACTTGAATGCGCGATCAATGAAGCCAAGAGATGACGAGGCTGACAAAGGCGCCGCTTCAGCGATGAGGATACCGGCTCCAATTTCCGGGTACAAGGAACAGGTCTTCTACCATGACTTGATCGCAGACAGCGGCGGATTCGCTTCGGCGGTACTCGCAAACAGGAAGCTCGGGCTGGGTCTGTTTGCCCGCTACAGGCAGAAGGAGCTGTTGAGGTTCATTCAGTGGAAAATGGTGGCGGAAGGAGAGTATGTCCTCGGGTTCGAGCCTGCGAATTGCCTGGTTGAGGGACGAGCCAAAGAACGCGGGCGAGAAACGCTGCAGTTTCTTGAGCCCGGAGAAACGCGTGAGTTTCTCGTTCACATCGGCGTTCTTGATGGCAACGCTGCGATTGATCAATTCGAAAGTGAGAACAACCTATCATGACAGAAAAGAAAGTGCGAATTGCACAAGCCGGCATTGCAAATCATGGCCGGACGATTGTGAACGCAACGCGTGATTCCGGAAATCTTCAGCTCGTCTCGTGCTTTGACATCAACACGGCAGCGAACGAGCAAGTGGCGAAGGAGTTCGGAGCGACGGCGGCCGCGGGGTATGATCAACTCGTCAACGACCCGAACGTCGACGCAGTTTCGCTGGTGACCCCTAATCATCTTCACCTTTATCAAATCCAAAAAGCCGTCGAAGCGAAGAAGCATATCTTCGTGGATAAGCCGATCACGAACACCGTTAGAGAGGCGCGTGAGGCCATCGGGATGGCAGAACAAGCAGGCCTGATTCTGATGGTGGGCCACAACACTCGAAGACGCCAGGTGTTCCGTCGCGCGAAAGCGCTTCTGGCCGAGCAACGAATCGGCGAAATCGTGGCGGTTGAGGCAAATCTCTCCCGTCCTGCCGGCTTGCAGGCGGGACTCCCGGCGTGGAAAGCAGATCGGCGCACATGCGCCCTCCTGCCGATGATGCAGCTTGGAATCCATTTCGTCGATACCGTGGAATACCTGATCGGCCCCATCGAACGTATAAGCTGTTTTGCCGGCAACATCGCAATGCCCAACCGGGTCCTTGACTCGACAGCGGCAATTCTCCAGCTGAAATCGGGCATTCCCGTCTCCCTCACATCGTACTACGTCTCCGCTGATGCGTATTTTCTCCGCATCTATGGTACACAAGGGACAATTCATTGCTTTCCACTGAAACTTCGTCTGGACCTTCTGCAGAATGGAGAACCGAAAGAGACGATCGAGGAAGATTTCAGTTCAGAAGGAGCGGGTAGCTATATCCTGCAGATGCGGGAATTCGGGGACTGCGTTTTACGAGGAGTACAGCCAGAAACAGGAGGCGGCCAGGGCCTGAGAGCATTGGCGGTCATTGAGGCGATGGTGAAGTCTGTAGAGAATCATTCGGTTATTGAACTAAACGACATTCTGAAAGCGGAGTGACCATGAGACCATCTCGAAGGAAATTTCTCAATACGGCTGCGCTGACAATGGCGGGCGTTGCACTTGCCCCACGAAAGACATTTGCGGCGTACGTTCCAGACGACCCAATACAGAAGAAATCACATACACTCCTCTTCGATCAGAGCGACCTCGCGCGCATACAAGCGACACAAAGGCTTCCGCGTTTTGCCTCGTACTGGAAAACGATGACTGAGGCAGATCTAGCAGCTGACACAAAGTTCCTCCGCACCGAGCTGAGACTGAACAATCACGTTGCTGATTTGCTCAGGGCACGGCAGATCCTTGAGAGGTCTTCATTTGTCCATGCGATCAGTGGCGACAAGAATCATCTTGAAATCTCAAAGCTTGCCATTGACCGCATCCTGGAATACAAGAAGTGGGATTACTTTTTGGAAGGGGGAGAATATACGTTTGGTCTTCAACGCGCTCCGGAGACGACCATTGCCATGTGCTTTGCGCTGGAGTGGCTTGGCGATGCGTTGAGCGACGGTACGAAAAAGGAGATCGAGAAGCAGATCGGAGAAAAGGGAGCACCGGCGTGTTATCGCTCACTGTACGGAATGAAATATCCGGACCGCGTTCGAGGATGGGGATTTGACCCAGAGAGCGACTATGCGTTTAAGGTCGTCGATATGAGCCGTTGGCCGTTGATCCTGAACTCGACAAATCTCAAGGTCATACCCATCGCCGGACTTGGCGTTGCCGCTTGTCTGCTGTACAACAAGCATCCGCAAGCGGAACAATGGCTCAACCTTGCGCGACAGAGCGCCCGAGCCTTTGCGCCGATGTTCGGTTCTGACGGCTGCTATGACGAAGGGGTCAGCTATTGGGGATACACAGCGCTCTATTATACGCTGTTCCTGGAGGTGATGTATCGCACCCTGGGAATTGATGAGCGAAACCTCATCAACTACCCTGGGACCGTGCGCTATGGACTTCAAATGTCGATGCCAACCGAAGGCAAGCCGGATGACTGTGTAAATTTCGGTGATGCGAGCACAGTGGGCGATGTCTCGGTCGCCGCTTGGGTGGCTCGACGGCACCGCGATCCAATAGCTCAATATGTTGCGACGTCAATCAGTGAAGTAAAGACCCATTACGGAATGGTGTGGTACGATCCGACGGTGGAGGCGAAGAAACCTGGCCCAGAGTTGTACGATGTGCGTTTCGACAACGATGTAGTTGTGTCTAGAACGGGATGGGACGAAAAGGACTCGGTGGTTGGTCTGCGCAGTGGGGGGCCAGCCAACCACGAGCATGCAGATCGGAACAGCATAGTTTTCAAGGCGTATGGTGAGCGATTGCTTCACGATCCTTTGCACGCCGCCTATCTGTATACGCTTCCGCACTGGATATTGCGACTGACGGCGGCACACACATCTGTCCTGATTAATGGCAAAGGTCATCAATATCATGATGGTCATGAAGGGACCAACGCTTCGTGGGCGGAGGCAAAAGTTGTTCGTTATCAGCCGTCGGAGAAACAGCTCCTTGTCACGAGCGACGCAACGGAAGCATATCGATTGGTGAATCCTGACGTCAAGTCGGTGAGGCGCACATTGGTTTTCCTGAAACCTGACATCCTACTTGTTTTCGATAGGGTGACGCTGAAGTCAGTGAAGTCAAAAGTCCAGCTCCGCTTTCAGGTCTACAACGGCGACGGAAAGGGAGGGTCGGATTTGAAAAAGGATGGATTTCTGATCAAGCGCCCATTGGCTTCTCTCCATGGAACGATTGTGACTCCAGCACCGGTTGAGGTCAAATCAGGTGAACATGCTGTACCGAAGGATATCGGTGTCTATCCGTTCGTTGAAGTGGAAGCAGGCGAGTCTCTTGATCACCATATCCTGAGCGTGTTTACAGCACAGCAAGCTGGCAAGGAGCATGGAAAAGTGACCTCGACATCCAAAGGTTCTCTGTGGACTGCGAGAATTGAGCACAACGGCCAGTCAAAGAACGTGAGCATCAACGTTGACGAAGATGTTCCGACGATCAGCATCACATAGTTGAAAAGAGAAGTGATATTATGAGAACTTCTGACAGACATTTTCAGGAAGCCCTGAAGCTGATTCCATGGGGGACGCAAACGAACGCCAAGCGTCCGTTTCCTCAGTTTGAAGGCATTATGCCGAAATTCATCGAACGCGGAAAGGGATGTCGCATCTGGGACATGGAGGGAAAAGAGTATATCGATTTCCGGTTGGCGCTCGGGCCCATCACACTAGGGTATTGTTATGATGAGGTGGATGACGCTGTCCGCGCGCAGATGAAGAAGGGCGTGCTCTTTAGTATGGCGAGTCCGTTGGAGCTCGAGTTGGCGCAATTGCTGCATGAGATTGTCCCAAATGCAGAAATGGTCCGGTTCATGAAAACCGGGGAAGACGCCAATCTCTGTAATGTACGCTTGGCAAGGGCATACACGCAGCGTGATATGGTTCTCACGAGTGGTTACCATGGCTATCCGGATTGGTTTGCTGTCGACGACAGTCCAAAGAACGGCGTGCCGGCGATTTTGAAAGACTATGTCAAAATCATCCCGTGGGGAGATTGTGAGGCCGCAGAAAAACTCATTCGCCAGTACAATGAACGCATCGCGTGCGTTGTATCGATCCCGTACGACATGAATGAAGATGTCAATGGAACGTACATCAAGTACCTGCGGAAGTTAACAAAGGAGTACGGAATCCTTCTTGTGCTTGATGAGGTGTGGACCGGATTCCGCCTGGCGCTTGGTGGAGCACAGGAGTTATTCAGTGTCGACGCCGATCTGGCAAGCTACGCAAAGGCAATGGCGAATGGATATCCGATTTCAACATATTTGGGAAAACAACAGTATTTGGAAACACTCAACACGTTTCGGATGACAACAACCTATGCCGGTGAGACTCTTTCGATTGCGGCAGCAATTGCGACGTTGAAAATCATGAAGCGTGAAAAAGTCCACGACCACCTCTACACTATGGGCCGCAGGTTGATGGAAGGATTCAATCGGATTGCATCCGAGTGCGGCGTTGATGCGTATGCAGCCGGTTTGCCGCCGTCGTCATACCTCAAATTCAACACTCGGGACAAAGCATACAACGAGCGACTGGAGTATCTCTGGTTTAGAGAACTTTTCCGGGAAGGAATCTTCGTTGTTCTTCGCTGGTTCATCTGTTATTCCCACAAGGCAGCGGATATTGATGAAACATTGGAGAAAGCAAAAACTGCTTTGAAAAGAGCTCTGGAGGTGGAGCCAAAAGAGCGATCGAGCATCAAACCATTCTACTGGTGATATGCGCACACCCACCCCTAAGGAAAGTAACGCTATGAACAATCGCCTTTACATTGATTCTTACGCGATGATTGGACGGCGCGGCGCAAAGGACATCGAAACGCGCTACGAGACAGAAGATTTGCTTGAGGAAATGGAGTGGTGTGGCATCCATGGGGCGTTTGTTGCGCACTCGACAGCCAAAGAGTACGATCCGGCGTTTGGAAACAAACTTCTCCTACGAGAGTTGAAGAAAAGCCCGCGCCTGTACGGTGTCTGGACTGTCATGCCGCATCACACGGGAGAAATGGCAGAGCCGAAAGAGGTGGTGAAGGAGATGCGCGACCACGGCATACGCGTCGCAAAAATGCATCCGCGCATTCACCGATACCCGTTTACCATGGATTTTTGTGGCGCCCTCCTAAAGGAGTTGGAGCGAAACGAAATTCTCCTCATGGTTGAAGGCGGACACTTCTACAATCTTGATGTCTTCGAGCCAAGTAATCAAGTTCTACTCTCAGAACTTGACACTATTCTCTCGAACTTTCCAAATCTGAAAGTCCTTCTGCAGGGATCGCGCTGGGAATCCACCCGATATACACAGCCGTTGATGAGAAAGCACAAGAATCTCCATCTCGAGTTGTCGAGCCACCAGGGGAACCGGGCCATGGAGGTTTTTGCTGAATGGTACGGCGCGGACCGCATCCTCTTTGGCACGGGAGCGTTGGATAAATCACCGGGGGCGGCGAAAGCATTTGTCGATTACTGCACGCTCAACGATGTGGACAAGCAATTAATTGCGGCCGGGAATGTTTCGCGGCTTGCGAAGCTCGAAACACCGCCGTTTCCTTACAGGGGGCAGAAAAATACCGATTGGATCGTCGAGCGTGCAAAGGAGGGGAAGCCGCTGAAAGAGATCCTCGTGATCGATTCGCATGCTCACATTGCGCACGACGGTGCTGCCGGTGTTGGATTTATCCATATGCCCTACGGGGACGCAAAAAGCATGGTTGAGCGCGCGAAATTGATGGGCATCCGACAAATGTGCGTCAGCAGTTTTCTGGCGATCTGGGCGGATTACGAAGAAGGGAACGAAATTGTCCGGGAAGCCATGAAACGCTACCCGCAATTCTATCACGGCTACGCGTCCTTTCAGCCGCAGTACGTGAAGAACTGGAAAAAAGATCTGCAGAAAGTGCACGGCAAATGGAAAATGGGGGGATTGAAACCGTATCATCCTCGCACGAACATTCCTTATAACGACAAACTTTGGGATCCGTGGTACGAATATGGCAATCGTATCAACGCCTATGCGCTCATTCATCCCTCACCCAATGTTGTTGAAGAAGTTAATGATATCGCTGCCCGGTATCCAAACATCGCTTTCATCATAGCGCACTGCGGCGGCTCATACCCCGATGCTCGCAAAGGCATCGAAATCGCCAAGAAGAATCCGAACGTTTATCTGGAAATAACGCTCACCGCAGTGACGTACCGCATTATCGAGTTTATGGTACAGCATGTCGGTGCCGATCGCGTTTTGTTCGGAACGGATCAGCCGATGCGAGACCCCATACCGCAGTTTGGCTGGATGGCGTATTCCCACTGCACGCCGGAGGAAAAAGCGAAGATGTTCGGAGCTAATATGCAGAAAATCCTGAAGAGGGTGAAACTCTAGTTTCTTCGAATGAAATCATCTATTCTGCTCATATTGTTCGCGACGTTCGGTGTGCCAACACTCTCTATGGGCACCGGGCAAGATCCCAATCGGGTTGAAATCCAGAACGAGTCAATCAAGATCGTGATCGAGAAACTGAACGACGCCTATCGGGAGACGTACTACGCGCTGAAGGACGCTTCCTGGCGCACAATACTCGAAAGTGGCAGCGATCAGAGGCCAGAACCAGCTGTGAGGCAGAATGGGTCAAGCATTCCTTTCGTGTATCGGAGCGTGGTGATAGAACGGAAAACTGATGGCGTTCAGAGAGTAATACTCAGTGGATCGCACGAGGATGCCACGCTGGTGAAATCCATCAGTCTTGTCCCGGGCAAACCGTACGCTAGGGTTGATGTGACGTATCGAATCCCGACAAAAGTTCAGCTGCAGGCGCTCTGGTCAACATATTCATTTGCCCCTGACAACAGACTCTATCGAGAGTATAAACCAATCGATTTTGTATTCACTCCGCAGCTTCGGCCAGAAAAAGAACAGGTGATCGCCGATCACGTGTTTCGCTCGCCGGCGCTGATGTTGCAGAAAGGTCAGGACTTCGCAGCCCTGGTTCCACTTTTGGCGAATGTCGACGGCAAAAACCGAGCGGTCAGAACAGTTGCAGATTTGCAGGTTGAGACAGCCGACAAGCCGTTTTTCTCCATCGGACTTCAGAATTGGATGCCTGAACCGTACGCGCTTCGCAACACACACGTTTTCTACACGGCGCCCGATTCTTTGGCTGCGACTCTGAAAGACACAACAGTGTCGCTCGGGTACCTTCTGTTCTTGCGTGCCGACGCTCCTGCAAAAGAAGGTTTTCGAGACGTGGTAAGGTATCATTGGGCGACATCGGGCACGGAGTATATGCAACGGACAGTCGGACCGCAAGCTGAACCATTTTCAGGATATATACAAAAAGCATGGTATCAATTTCTTCCGCAGGTTGCGCTAGATACGCAGTACGAGAGACACCCGGTGACGCTTCTCCGTCAGGAGCGACTGGCCTGGAGCAACAAGTTGCACAAAGCTGCAGATAACGACAGCTGGTTCAATGTATGGTTCAATGCTCTTCGGACCGCATACGGAATGTATCTCTACGGAAACAAGATTGGTGACACAAAACTCATGCGTGAGGCCGAGAATGTTCTGAACCTCGCGCTTCTTGCACCTCAGAAAGAGGGAATCGCCCCCACGATTTTCTATATAGACAGTGTCAGCGGTCATTGGGTGGCTGACCACGCATGGGGGGGCATCGACGGGGGCAAAGATCTTCCGATGTTCCATAATTCATGGACCTGCTACTGGCTCCTGCAGTGGATCGACCTTGTGCCGGAACGAAAAGCAGAGATTCTCCGCTTCACGGGGGCGTTCGCGGGCTTTCTTCTTTCGCACCAGCAAGCGAGCGGCGTGATTCCCTCATGGTATGATCCGACGACTCTTGCGCCCGTTGAAGTTTTCCGCGATGAGAATGCAGAAACCTCCGGGGCGGCGCTGTTTCTGGCAGAATTCTATGCCCGGACAAAAAAAGAAAGATATTTGGCGGCGGCTGAGCAGGCTATGCAATATGTTTTTACATCCATTGTACCACAGCGAAAATGGTACGATTTTGAAACATATTTCTCGTGCTCCCGCAAGCCGATAGGTTTTTACGATACGTACACCCAGCAAAATCCACAAAACACATTATCCATGCACCAGGCTGCTGAGGCGTGTTACGAATTGTACAGGCTGACGGGGAACGAACAATACAAGGGTCGTGGGCTTGAGATCATGGACTACCTCTGTTTGTACCAGCAGGTGTGGAGCCCGCGCTGGTTGTCTTGCGAACTCTTCGGCGGCTTCGGGGTCCAGAACACTGACGCGGAGTGGAGTGATTCAAGGCAAGGATACTTTGCTGTGACATTGATGAACTACTACGAGTTGACGGGAGAAAAAGAGTATTTCGAACGAGGTGTGGCTGCACTTCGCGCAATGTTTTCGCTGTTTGAGTCTCCGACATCTCCCCGAACGGCTGAGAACTATGGTCACTCGGGCATGGACAGGCCAGCAGGCGTAACGGGTCTGCATTGGGGAACCGGCAGCTCCGTCGTGTCCATACACCTCATTACAAACAGATATGGAGATGCCTTTGTCGATGCAACGGGAGGTTGGGGCGTTGGGATCGATGGTTGCAGAATTCCTGCAGTGAAAATTTCGGCTACGGCGATCAGCGTTGATGTTGTAGACAACCTGTCAACCCCCCGAACAATCAATCTGAGATTTGGCAGATTGGCTGGGAGAGAGTATGAAATCACGGTCAACAAGAAATGGTTGGGTCGATTTCTATCGGCACAGTTGACGAAGGGAATCGAAGTTGCGATATAGAGCGCTCGTGATGTGTCTACTGGTGGCATCTGCCGGCGTCGAGCTCTTGCAGGCCCGACAGGATACCATCTACATGTCTGTGCTGAACTCCCACAAGCATCGGCTGGGTGCCTTGGACAACCCAACCGTTGGATTGTTCGTGACTACGGACGCTGGAGCAACATGGAACCATAAAGGTTGGCGGGGCTATATCCGGACGTTCTATACGGAAGCGGGCTCAGACGGAACTCTCTGGTCGGCGTGCGGTAATGGAGTCCTGCGTTCGACAGACAGAGGAAACTCATGGAGAGTCACGACGGGCTGGCAAATCACCGAAGCGTTGAAGATTAAGATCGAGGCGCTGAAGCCGGCCGTTGCATATGCTGCCACCGCATACGGAGTGTTCAAGACAGAGAATGGCGGGGAGACATGGAAAGAGGAGAACAAAGGATTTCTGAAACCGTTTGTATCGGACATCGTGATTGACAGGTTACATCCCAACAGACTTTTCGCGGCCAGCGAGGATGGTGTGTATCTGAGCACAAATGGGGGCACGGGCTGGCTCCGAGTGGGCATCGATGGCAAGGGAGTGCGGACGATCGCCCAGCATCCGGTCATCAAGGATCTGTTCTTTGCCGGTACGGAGGACGAGGGAATCTTCGTCTCTCGAGACGGAGGAAAGAGCTGGAATGCAACGAACAGCGGTCTTATCCATCTCACCGTTTATTGTATCGCGTGTGATCGATCGAATCCTGATATTCTGTATGTGGGAACACACGGCGGCGGGGTGTATCGTTCCTCCGACGGAGGAAAAAGCTGGAGTCCGAGGGTAAAGGGCCTGAGCAATCTGGTTGTCCATTCTCTTGTGGTGCTTCCCTCGAATTCCTCTGTCCTTTTTGCCGGCACCCTGAACGGGGGGCTATTCAAGAGTTCTGATGGCGGTGAACACTGGAGTTTCAACAGTCAGGAAGAAGCACAAGTGTGGGGCTTATGGGCGAAGTGAAAACATCGATGGTGGGAAGAGCTTTCTTGTTGCTGATCGTGATGGCGGGCTCAGTCTCTGACCATTCGATGGCGCAAACATCTTTAACCACCGAAAGCCGGTTCGAACAACGCCGCCAGCGCCTCATCGATGTCGTCAGTCAGGAACGCGACAGAGGATTCTTCACGGTCGCTGCAAAGCTGTCGGCTGGCAGGGATAAAGATTTTGCTCTCGCGATGCTCGATTCCCTGACGACCGATGAAAGTATCGGAGGCATGTTCTACGCGTACTCGGCGATTGGGACATATCTCAGGTTGTGGAATCAATTGCCGGACTCGCTTGTGCGCAAGCTCCGGCAGGCGTATCGCGAACGTACGATGTACCGTGGGGACACTGAAAATCATTGGGTGGCGTACTATACGGGCCTCTATCTCGCCGCTCAAACGTGGCCCAACGAGGATCGCTCACAATGGTTCAATGGCAAGAGTTCCATGGAGAATTTCAAAGAGTCGGAGGAGTGGCTCAATCGCTGGATGAGCACGACGGCAACAATCGGACAGGGAGAGTTTGATTCGCCGACGTACTTCATTGTGTTCATGACCCCGATGCTTACGCTCTTTGACTTCGCCAAGGATCCTGTCATGAAGAGAAAGGCTCAGATGACGGCGGACCTGTTGTTCGCGGACTTTGCGGCGGAACACCTCAATGGGAACTACTGCGGCGGACACAGCAGGGACTATCCGGACGATATCGTCAATCCGCTCTCTGCGCCAGCGGCTTTGTGGGCTTGGCTGTACTTTGGCGAGCCAAACATGGAACTCTGGCAAGAGAGCCGGTACCGCCCACGATATCGCGGCGGATGGGAAACGGTGTTTGGAGCAATGAGCTCTTATCGCTTGCCTGATGTTATCCATACCATGGCAACCGACCGCTCGAAGGCATATGTCCACACCGAGACAAAGCGTACCCGAAACGTTATCCGCTTCGGGCAGGAAAAGAATCCGCCAGTGTACAAGTACACGTATATGACTCACGACTATGCTCTTGGCTCACTTCAAGGAGGCATTCTTCAACCGATACAGCAACACACGTGGGATGTGACGTATCGATCCGACAAACCGAACAATACGATTTTTACACTTCATCCGTTCTATTCAGGCAGAGAACTGGCGATGTTCTTTCCCGAAGAGCAGAAGTTTCTTGCCGATGAGGTGGATCGATATCACCTGGTATACACCGATCCCAACAAATGGAACTCCAGCTCTCCGTACGAGCAAACGTTTCAGCACAAGAATGCGATTATCGTTCTCTATAGTATAGACAAGAATGCGAATCACCAGCACATCGACGGATTCTTCCCGAAAAACCTCGATGAACGCATCGAACACTCGTCAGGTTGGATCTTTTGCCGTGCTGGATCGGTGTATGTTGCATTTTTCCCCTTGCGGCCGTACCAATGGATTGAGGAAAAGGTGGACTGGCGCTGGCGGAGCACAGCTTTGAAGAACGGAATCGTGCTTGAGGTTGGCTCCTCTGATGAAGACGGTACATTCGAGGCGTTCAGAAACCATGTGATGCAATCGAAACCGGCGATGAACAGTTCAGGGAACGACCTCATCGTGAACTATGAAACCCGGAGAGGTGATGTGATGAAGTTTACCTTCGATGGAAAAAGGCGGTTGAATGGAAAGGCGATCGACTTCAAAACCTATAAGTTTTTCAATGGACCATTCATTCAGAGTGAACGCGGAAGCGGAATCATCAGAATGACAGATGGGAAAAAAGTCCGGGAGCTCAACTTCAAGAAAGCGACTATTAAAGAATGGCAGCGATCACAAAACTAGTACTTGTTGCCGCGTTAGTTCTTCTCGCGGGTATGCCTTCGGCAGCTTTTCAGCAGGAACATCAGGAGAAAGATCAAGGGAAGAACTACTATGCCGTTGTGTTTCTCAATCGGGGGAGCCTTACAGGGGGAACTCAAAGAAACGTTGGGCTCTTCAAACGTCCCTTGGGAGACACGATTTGGACGAATATCTATGGCCGAAACCTTCTCAGCTTTGGCCTTGGCATCTGGGAGGGAAAATCCAGCAGGCGGCACTACATGGCGGTGGGAAATGGTCTTCACCAATCCGTTGATGGAACGAAGTCGTGGCGTATTCTCACAGATTGGCATACCGAAGAGATCCTCTCTGTAGCGCCGGATCCAATCGATTCTGCGGTGATCTACGTCTCGACGCCGTTCGGCGTCTTCAAATCTATTGATGAGGGACGCCACTGGGAAAAGAAAATGAGCGGGATGAAGAAGTGGTTTGTGAAGAAGGTTGTCATCGATGTGAACAATCGACAAAAGCTCTTTGCGGTTGCAGAAGAAGATGTGTATCGATCGACCGATTCCGGTGAACACTGGGAACCGTTGCACGCGGGACTCACGGATGTTCAGTCTTTTGCTCAGGATCCCGCGTTTCCGCAACACCTGCTGACTGGCGGTGAAGACAATGGCATTCGTTTGAGTCTCGATGGAGGCGGCACATGGCAGGCTGCCCGGGGTGTCCCGAAAGCATCGTTCTACGCGATAGCCATTTCGCCCGATGGGCATACAGCCTACGCGGGCGGCTTCAAGACCGGGCTATGGACGAGCACAGACGACGGGGTGTCGTGGAAGCTATTGTGGCAAAACCCCGATATTGAAGCTATTTCAACGATTTATGTACACAAAAACGACTCAAGCCACCTGATGATAGGAACAAGCGGCCAGGGGATCTACGAATCGCTGGATGCCGGCAAGACATGGCGCTCTGCAGGATTGCAGGGCTGTCAGGTGAGACAAATCGAACTCTATCCTTAGAGAAGGTATCTCCTATGATTGAAGAATACAAAAAGGTGAGGCATCGCTGGAATGCTGCATGGTCTTCGTTGATTCCAATTTCGGTCTTTGTCCTGGTCGTGATGCTTCCGGCAAATCTCCTGTCGCAAGAGTCAACGGTCTACGCCTCAGTTCTGTCGACGAAACTGTTTGTCGTAGGGGCTGCAAATCCCGAGACCGGAGTCTTCTATAAAAAGACCACAGATGACACCGTATGGCAACACACAGGGCCGAAAAACATCCGTGATTTCGGACTTGCGGTCCATGCGCCATCACGAGGTCAGCTGATTTGCATTGCCGCCGGCAATGGAGTTCACAAGACAACCGATGGTGGCAAAACATGGAAGACGACAACGGGATGGCAGGTTACCGAAGTTCTGAGCGCGGCAATTGACAAGGCGAATCCCGACTTCATTCTCTGCACAACCCCCTACGGTGTTTTCAGGACAATGGACGGCGGAGCAACGTGGGCGGAGTGCAACAACGGAATCAAACATGTCTTCGCGTCATCCGTTCTTATCGATCACTCAGACTCAAACACGCTGTATTGTTCCACAGAGGACGGCGTGTATAGAAGCGGAGATCAGGGAAATTCCTGGAAGCGCACCGGGTTGAGCGTAGATGGCGTCAGAGTGGTTGTGCAGCATCCAAAGGATCCGAATACTCTGTTTGCCGGGACCGACAATTACGGTATCTACATGACCCGAAATGGCGGTAGGTACTGGGAGAAATGTGCGGCTGGCCTGGATCATCAAACGTTCTACGCGATCGCATTTGACCCCAACAATCCGCAGGTACTCTATGCCGGCGGGTATGTCACCGGAGTGTATAAATCAATCGATGGCGGACAAAGCTGGAGGCGAATGAATGAGGGGTTGACGAATCTGAACATTCATTCTCTGGCTGTCGATCCGACGAATAGCAATCGTGTCTACGCAGGAACGCTCTGGAGCGGTGTGTTTTGTTCGCTCGATGGCGGTGCCAGTTGGCGCTCTGCGGGATTAACCGGTTCACAGGTATGGACAATTACGGTACAACCATTCTAACGAGGAAGTGCTGACCATGAACGTCAAGAAGTTCTTTCTGATTCTGACTCTGTTTGCTCTTCAGAGCGCGAACGCACAATTGGTCTCCCGGGAGACATACCTCAAGGAGTTTGAGAAACGTGCTTCGTTTGTCACCTCCATCTACGACACCGCTCAGTCGTCGGGTTATTACCAGGCTGCGGTGCGGTATGCGCACGGAAAAGACATTGCTACCGCGGACAAAATGGTAATCGAGCTGCTTCGCGATCCCCGCGGTGACATGTTCTGGATGATCCCGGCGATCGGAACGTATCTTCAGGGTAAAGACAGGATGTCACCCGAAGCGCGTGCAGCGATGCGCAATGCGTGGAAAACCTACGCTCCGTACCGCGGTGACACGGAAAATCATTGGTGCATGTACCACGCGTCCCTCTTTCTCGCAGCTGAGCAATGGCCAAACCTTCCCGGTTCAGAGTGGTATAACGGAAAGAGTTCAGAGGAAAATCTCCGAGACGCGAAAGAATATCTCATTCACTGGATGAATATCACCACCACGATTGGCCAGGGCGAGTTCGATTCCCCGGACTATTTCCCCGAGTACGCAATGCCGATGATCCTGCTGAGTCAGTTCGCCAAGGATCCGGAGATGAAAACCCGAGGCGCGATGATGGCGGATTACATTTTTGCGGATTTCGCGGTCGAGCACCTGGAGGGCCAATACATCGGTGGATACAGCAGAATCTATCAACCGGCGGTGTACAAGCCGCTGCTCTCGGGAGCCTCAGCGTTTGCCTACCTGTATTTTGGCACTGGTGAACCGACGAACTCGGGCTGGATTGTCCTTCCCGCCCTTTCGAACTACCGTCTTCCTGAAATTATCTACTCCATTGCTCTGGACCGAAGCAAGACCTATGTCCATCAGGAACGAAAGCGTGTCCGCAATGTCATTCGTTTCGGTGCAGAAAAAAATCCCCCCGTCTACAAGTATTCCTATATCACAAAAAACTATGGTATTGGCTCTCTTCAGGGGGGTATCCTTCAGCCTATTCAACAGCACACCTGGGGAGTTCGCTATACATATGGCCGTCCCTACACGACGATTTTCGGGCTTCATCCCTATTGGTCGGCATTAGAAGTGGGCATGTTTTTCCCCGAAGAGGTGAAAACGCTTATCGCCGATGTCGTGGCATCCAAAGGGACCTACAACAATCCCGACAAATGGACTGGCGGCTCGCCATATGAGAGGACCTTTCAGCATAAAAACGCGCTGATTGTTCTCTATGATATTACCCCAGGCACGACGACGGAGCACATTGACGGTTTCTTCCCGCGAAACCTCGAAGAGAGGATCGTTGAACCCTCTGGCTGGATTGCCTGCAAAGCCGGCGATGTGTATATAGGGTGGTATCCGCTGCAGGAATATGAATGGAAAGAAGAATCAGATGCGAGCATCAACACGCTGAATGATATCGGAAGGCCGCAACTGGAACGGGTAAAGGAAACCGGGAACTGGCGCCTGAGAAGCTACAAGCCTCAGAATGGATATGTCATTGAAGTGAGGTCGAAGGATGAAATCGGATCGTTCGCGCAATTCCAATCAGCATTGAACACGCATACTCCAACCGCCAAACTTCAGCCGGGAGCAGTTTCACTGCAATATGTCACTTTGAGCGGTGACAAAATGGAATTCGCGTTCCCTGAGAAGCGAACGCTCAATGGAAGCGCGATCGATCTCTCCAAGACGAAACTCTTTGAAGGACCGTTTATCAACGCTGAAGTTGGCAGCGAGAAGATGACGATGACCTACAAGAACAAGAAGCTTGTGCTCGACTTCAAAGCAGTCAAGATCAGCGAATAGAGAAGTAAAGAGAAAGTCATGAGTCGCCACAAACATCTTGACGTGATTGTAGCAGGTCTTGCGTTGACAGATATCATCGGTCGTCCGGTGGACCTCAACAATCCTCCAAAACGAGGCGCACTGAAGCTTATCGACTCGATCACGCTGACCACTGGCGGAAATGTTTCGAACGTTGGAATTGACCTCGCAAAGCTGGGCTTCAGCGTTGGAGCGATCACGCGCGTCGGCCACGATTCGCTTGGGAGATATGTGACGCAGCATTATCGGACGTTTGGCATCGACACAGAAGGAGTGATTATTGACGCAAGAGCCCAGACATCTGCCACAATGGTGAGTGTCGATAAGACGGGGGAGCGTACATTTCTCCACACGCGTGGATGCATGAAGAATTTCCGCGCAGCTGATGTGCTCTCGCGCCTTGCGCTTCTTCAGAAGGCGCGCATCCTCGCTGTCGGGTATTTAGGGCTCCTGCCAGAAACCGAAAAAGAATTTGAGCGATTGTTTCGAACGGTGAAAGAGAAAACATCCCTCAAGATTCTTCTGGATAGTGCAGCCTCTCCGCGGGTTACACCGCGGGCGTTGCGCGGCTTCTTGCCATACGTCGACTACTTCATCCCAAGCTACGAAGAAGCAATGCTCATCACGAGCTGCACAACACCAGAATCGATTGTCAAATTCCTCAGACAGGCGGGGGCACCCCACGTTGTCGGAGTAAAGCTGGGAGCACAGGGCTGCTACCTGTCTGATGGTGACCGTGCGGACTATGTGAAGGGGCGGAAGGTGAGAAGGGTCGTCGATGCAACAGGCGCGGGTGATGCATTTGTTGCTGGTTTCATCGCGGGGATGCTCAAAGGAATGGATGCATTCGAATCAGCTCGTGTGGCGAATGCTGTTGCGGCAAGCTGTGTCTCGGCGGTCGGGGCGTCGACGGCTATTAAGGCATTGCGGCACTATCTCTAGCGGCACAATGAAAGATTGTTTTCTGTCGCCATCCGATAAATCACCAGCCCGCCCGCCGACGTCCGAAGGACTTAGGCGGACCCGCCGAGCGGTCCGGCGGGGACGGCTCAGTTTATGCAAAACCCGAAGGGTTTCGCCTTTTCATAGTTGTTGACTTGAGTCGATGACTTCTTCTGCGATCTAGGAGAAAATTGTCGCGAGCATGACAAAGTTAACCTATCATATTGTTTCACATTCACACTGGGATCGGGAATGGTATTTCCCGTTTGATCGCTTTCGGGCGATGCTTGTCGATATGGTTGAAGATCTCATCGAACTCTTCTCGAGAGACCCGGAATTCAAATCGTATACACTCGATGGCCAAATGGCCGCGGTGATGGACTATCTGGAGACTCGGCCGGATCGCGTGGGGACAATTCGAGATCTCGTGAACGAAGGAAAGCTCTTCATCGGACCGTGGTACATTCTCAACGACGAATTTCTCTCGAGTGGGGAATCGCATATCCGTAATCTGTCATTCGGATTGCGACTGGGAAAAACACTTGGCGGTGTCATGCCGGTGGGCTATATCCCCGATCAATTCGGACACATTGCTCAAATGCCCCAGATACTCAGGGGATTTGGCATTGACACTGCCCTCATTTACCGGGGTTTCGGTGGCGAGGCTGGACAAGAAAAATCCGAGTACTGGTGGGTCAGTCCCAACGGCACACGGGTTCTGATGCACCATCTGCCGAAAGATGGTTACAGCGCCGGCTATTTTGGAACGACGGACAAAGAGATCATCGTTCAGAAATTTGAACGACTGAAAAAGGAACTTGATGCACGGGCAACAACCTCCCAGCGATTGTTCTTCAACGGAGGCGATCATCACTGGCCCGACAGAGAGGTGACGACAGCTATTGCTGTGCTGCGGGAGCGTTATGACGCTAACATCAAGCACAGCAATTTTCCCGACTTTCTTGCAGCGGTGAAGAAGGAAATTGGGACCGGCGACGCCCTTCGACGACTGGAGGGAGAAACGCGCTTCGGTTACCGACATGCATTTGCCGTCCTCGGCGGCGTCTTTTCGAGCCGGATGTACACAAAGCAACTCAACGCGGAGTGTGAAGCGCTCCTGGAACGTTACCTTGAACCGTTGAATGTGCTTGCGACACATGAAGGGATGAGAAGCAGGACACCCCAGATCGAGCAAGCATGGAAATATGTTCTGCAAAATCAGGATCACGATGCCATCTGCGGCACCAGTGTGGACGAAGTGCATCGCGAGATGGTTGTTCGCTATGGCAAAACGAGGCAGATCGGTGAACATGTCAAAGCTGAGTGTTTTGCCCGCCTGCTTCCGTACGATGAACGAGAGCACAAAGATGAGCGGTACGCTTTTGTCTTCAACCCGTCACCATGGCGGCGGAGTGAAATCATCGAAACGGACTTCGAATTCTTTCTTCAGGATGTCGTCGTGGGCTTGAACCCCGAGGTGAAAGTCGATGAGAAAAAGCCACCGACGAAAGGATTCAAGTTCCTTGACCCGCATGGTAGGGAAGTGCCGTACCAAATTGTGCATCGGGAAGAGGCTTTTGGCGTCACGTATTCGAAGCGGGACTATCCTCATCAAACACTGGTTGATCGACTTTCAATTCTGCTTTCAGCGAATGACATTCCTGCAATGGGGTGGAAAGGGCTCACGGTTTCGAAGGTCGACGACATGCCACTCTATCCGTCTGAAATAACAATGGGAAACCGCTCAATCGAAAACGAGTCTCTGAAAGTTGAAGCAAACGACCGCGGCAAAGTCACGCTGACCGACAAACGCACCGGCCTCGTCTACGAAGACATCAACTCTTTTGAAGATTCGGGCGATGTCGGTGATGAATACAATTACTCCTATCCCGATCGTGATAGTTGGTACACGTCGAATCAGTTTGTCCCGCGCATCACCATTGAGGAGAAAGGTCCGTTGCGAGCTTCCCTCAAGCTTGAGCATCGGATGGTGGTGCCGAAGGAAGCATCGAAAGACGCCAAATCACGATCAGCGGAAATGGTGGAATTGCTCATCGTGACAACATTCTCGTTGACGCGCCTGTCAAAGCGAGTTGACATCAAAACGACTGTGAACAATGTGTGCAAAGACCATCGGCTGCGAGCTTTGTTCTCAACCGGCATTGATACCGTCGATTCGTACGCAGAGACGCCGTTTGCGGTTGTGAAACGCGAGCATCGGACATATGACACTTCCCAATTTCCTTTTGAGCATCCGGCCATGGTTGCCCCGATGCAGCGATTCGTCACGATATGTGATAAGATCAAAGGCCTTACACTGATCAGCAAAGGACTCCCGGAATATGAACTCAAGGTCGATAAGCGAGGCGAGCTTGCACTGACGCTTCTGCGATGTGTTGGAAAGCTCTCAGGGAGGGACCTGACGACGCGTCCCGGCGGTGCCGCCGGCTGGTGGAACGAAACTCCGGAGGCGCAATGTCTTGGCAGCCACACGCTTGAATACTCTGTGTATCCGCACAAGGCGATTGGCGACGGGGTCTGGACTTCAATATTGGAACAAGTTGAGGCTTTTACTGTGCCATTGCTCGCTGTGAAGCGAAAGAACGAACAAACAGTGTTCGAGAAATCATTTCTGTCGGTTCAGCCCACGTCTCTTCTTCTAACAGCGCTGAAGAAAGCTGATGATGAATCAGGCATCATTATCCGATTGAATAGTCCGGTTGATGCAGAGGTGCGGGGCACCGTTCACGTGGAAGCGAAGATAAGGGAAGCCTACCGTGCAACGATGAATGAAGTGATTGTCGAACCCGTGGAAATCATCAATGGACACGATATTCCGGTTACGGTGAAAGCGTATGAAGTGATGACGCTCGTTGTGAGATTCTGAGTAACGGCCGGATCCACTGGAGCGGCTGGCGCTGTCCGACATGACATTTGAGAGCGAAAGCAAAAAAGACCGGCGACACTCGTTCGCTGCAACTTGTCGAGTTCCTTCTCGCTGATGAGATCAATCACGTGTTGTACGGAGTGCACTGGATTGACGAGCTGACAAAGGAAGATCCTGAACGGCGAAAACGAGTTCTGGCGTATCCCGATCAGATGCCTGCGGGTCAGCATCCGGTTGGAGTCTATTTCAAAGGAACAAAAAATGCGTAAGGTCAACACACCACAAGGAGTACTTCAATGAAGGTTGCTCAGTTTGAAGACTCGCAGGGGTATTGCATCGGCCTCTCAACAAACAGCGGATGGATCAACTATTCTGACGCAGAAGCTGCGTATACTGCCATCACACAGAATGTTATCGTTGAGCCAACAACCACAATTCTCCGGTTGATTGAAGACGGAAGGTTTGATCCTGCCGAGTTCAAAGTTGTTCTGGGGTTCCTGAAGCAACACAAACTTGAGGCGCACTACTCCATCAGCAAGGAAGCGATTCTCAAGGCCCCCATTCTCCGCCCGCCAAAGATCGTTGCGCTGGGCCTTAATTACGCGCTTCACGCTAAAGAAGGAAACGCTGCAGTGCCGGCGGAACCAATCATTTTCATGAAAGCGGGTTCATCGGTCATTGGTCCCGGCGAGGCGATTCTGCTCCCCGGAGGCCTGGGACGCATGGATCACGAAGTGGAATTGGCGGTCATTTTTGGGCGTCGCGCAACAGCGGTGAAGAAAAAAGAGGCGATGAAATTTGTCGCCGGCTTCACCATCCTCAACGACGTCACAGCCCGCGAGCTACAGACAAAGGATCTGGAACAAAAGCATCCCTGGTTCAGGTCGAAGAGTTTTGACACGTTCACTCCCATGGGGCCGTGGATTGTCACTGTGGACGAGATCACTTCACCCATTCGTCTAAGTCTCGAATGCCGCGTCAATGGCAACGTACGCCAGAAAGCAAATACGAGTTCGATGGTGTTCGACGTTCCAACGCAGATCGAGTTTATTTCAAAAAACATAACGTTGGAACCCGGCGATGTTCTTTCAACCGGTACGCCACAGGGCATTGGACCGATTAAAGATGGAGACGAAGTGCTGTGTCGCATTGAAAAAATCGGTGAATTGAAGAACCCCGTTCGAGATCGATGAAGATTGACCAGATTATACTGACGCATGTCCGCATTCCGCTGACCGAGCCGTTCAAAATCAGCAACGGCGAAATCACGGAAAAGGATGCAATTCTCGTGGGGGTGCACAGCGAAGGCCTCATTGGGTACGGAGAATCCTCGCCAATGTCGGGGTCATTCTATTCTGAAGAGACGCCGGAAAGCGCGTGGGATTGTCTTGTCGGTGAACTGATCCCCAGATTTCTCCAGTCCCATCCTGCGGGTATCGTGGACGTGAACAATCTCATGAGTCCCATCCCTGGCAATGCATTCGCGAAAGCGGGGATCGAAACGGCCTTCTGGGATCTTGCCGCACAACAAGAAAACGTTCCGCTAAGCAAGTATCTCGGAGGCAAGCGTAGCCAGGTGGAATCCGGATTGGCTGTGGGAATCTTTCCTTCGATCAAGGAACTTCTGCTGTCAATCGAAAAGCATCTCATTGAAGGATACAAACGAGTCAAGATCAAGATCCAGCCGGGTTGGGATGTCAAACCACTTGCGGAGGTCAGATGCATGTTCGGATCGATCCAACTTATGGTGGACGCGAACTGTGCCTACACGCGAGAGGATCTTCCTCATCTCAGATCATTGGACGATTTTGATTTGATGATGATCGAACAACCGCTTCCGAAGGATGATCTCGAGGGCCATGCACGACTACGGGCCATGAGCCGGACGCCGATTTGTCTTGATGAAAGCGCCAAAGATATCCCGACGGTCCAAAGAGCTATCGAACTCAAGAGCTGTGACATTATCAACATCAAGATCCAACGTGTAGGCGGGCTGCTGAATGCAAAGCGAATGAACGATGTTTGTGCGCAGGCGAGAGTTTCGGTGTGGGGAGGAACAATGCCAGAACTGGGCATTGGCGGTGTGCAGACCCTTCACCTTTCTACATTGGCCAATTTCAGTTACCCAACGGATGTTGAATCATCGAAACGATGGTTTGTCGATGATATCATCGACCCGTTCATCGAAGTTCACGACGGAGTTATTACTCTGCCTGAAGGAAAAGGCAACGGGTATTCGCTGAACACCCGTGCGATCGAGCGGTATAAGGTCCGTGAGCAACAATTCCGGTAGCATGCTCTGATCGTGTCAGAGGAGCGGAGAAACGGAAACATGAAATTAGTGAAATTCAGAAGAATCGTAACGCTCACATGTGCATTGGTGCTGGTGGGAATCATGAATACACGCGGACAACAAAGTACATGGGTTGACTCGACACTTGCCTCCATGACGCTCGAAGAGAAGGTCGGGCAACTCTTCGTTGCGGACCTCGTTGCAGTCTTTTCAAACAGGGAAAGTCCAAACTTCCAGCTGGCGCTTGAGTGGGTTCGCAAGTACCACGTAGGAGGTTTTGTTCTCGCCGGCGGAATTGTGACAGATATTGCTTTGATGACAAACGCTCTTCAGCGTGAATCCAAAATACCACTTCTCATCAACGGCGACTTGGAGGGAGGACTTTGGTTCAATCACCCGTACCGCTGGCAGAGGGGGAGAGCCCCGGAGTTGCCGAAGTTCATAGGCGGTGGAGGCACATCGCTACCATCCCTGATGGCCATCGGTGCGACTGGAAATCCCCGATATGCCTACGAATTTGGCAGAATAACGGGCGAAGAAGCTCGTGCGGTTGGCATTCATTGGACGAACTCCCCGGTTGCCGACGTAAACATCAATCCCAACAATCCCATTATCAACACAAGATCATTTGGCGAGGATCCGACTGAAGTCGCGAGAATGGTCGAGGCATACGTACGGGGGGTGCAGTCAGCCGGACTGATGGCGACGGTGAAACACTTCCCGGGACATGGGGACACGCAAGAAGACACCCACATGAAGTTGCCGTTGCTGCCGTTCGACCGCGCGAGGCTTGATTCGGTAGAATTTGTTCCGTTCGAAGCCGGCATCAAAGCGGGAGTAAAATCAGTGATGACAGCCCACATAGCGCTGCCGAAGGTTGATCCGGTGAAACGCCCTTCCACGCTCTCACCTGTGATAATAACGGAGATTCTCCGCGGATCATTGGGCTTCAATGGTATTGTTGTCACCGATGGAATGACCATGCAGGGGGTGACGGACAACAATACACCCGATGAAGCGGCGGTCAAAGCGATTGAGGCAGGTGTCGATGTGGTTCTGGTTCCGGAAGATTTTGCCAAAGCGTACGATGGTGTGCTTCGCGCAGTGAAGTCGGGTCGCATTTCGTCGCAACGTCTGGATCAATCGGTGCGTCATCTCCTTGAGGCAAAGATGTGGGTCGGACTCGGACAGCAACGGTTGGTAAATATTGAGGAAATATCGAACATCGTTGCCTCACCAAAGGCAGAAGTGATCGCGGACTCCATGTTCAGAGATGCTGTTACCCTTTTGAGAAACGAGGGGCACGTCGTGCCTCTCAAGAAAAAAGCACGAGTACACATCGTGTCAATCACGGATGAACCCGATTTCATTGTCGGTGAGGCGTTGGGCGAGGTGGTACAAAGTGGTATACAGTCTGCAACGATTTCGCGACTTTGGAACGGCTCGAGCAAAGAAACGATTGATCAGATCACAACGCAGCTTCGGAATGCGGATATGGTTGTGTTGGGAGTGTACGTCTCCATTGGTGCCTGGAAAGGTGAAAACAAGTTCTCCGCGGATTTGCAGGCTTTCTTCAAAAAACTCTCCCGCAGCAAGAAACCTGTCATCACGATCGCGTTTGGCGATCCCTATGTATTGGGCAGGATGCCTTTGGGCGATGGCATGATCGCAGCCTACGCAGGCTTGCGCAAATCTGAAGAAGCTGTCGGCAGAGCACTTATTGGTACGGCGGAGGTGCTTGGGAGACTGCCGGTGACGATTCCCGGAAAGTTCAAACGCGGCGATGGAATTCATCTGATGCCGGCACAGAGATCAGGGAAATAATCATGTCGCTAACAACCACATTTGTTGGTTTGACGTTGCAGAGCCCTGTGATTGTTGCCTCCGGCCCGGCGAGCCACGACGTGAACCAGATTCGACTCGCCCAGGAGCAGAAAGCAGGAGCTGTCGTACTCAAGACGGCGTGTTCGGACAAGTACATCCACATGCGCTCCTGGCCGCGGCCCCGGTACAAACTGCTCGATTGGGATAAACAAATCGCTGGTCGCTCCAAGGCATTCAGCCTGTATGCATACGAGCAAGGATACAGTGGAACGCTTGAAGATTATTGGCAATTCATCAAGGTCTGCAAAAAGCACGCTTCAGTCCCGATCATCGGAAGTATTTTCGCGGACGAAGCTCACGAGTGGAAAGAAATGGCGGTGAAGGTTGAACAAAGCGGCGCAGATGCGATCGAACTCGACATTTCTTCACCGCATCGCCCGGGGAGTCTGGGATTTGAGAAAACGTTTGTTGCGGCGATCAAGGCAGTCGTTTCTGCGGTGAAGTTTCCAGTGCTCGTCAAACTCTCTCCCGGACCGGACGTCGTCCAGCAGTCCATCAGTGCGCAGGAATGCGGGGCAAAGGCTGTAACGCTTTGTAATCGACTTCGCGGCGTCGATGTGGATATTGAAAACCAACGACCAATTCTCCATGGCTACTTTGGAGGTATTGGTGGACCCTGGGCGAAGTACTACACATTTCGACACGTGGCTGAAGCGGCACAGGCTGTCTCGATCCCCATTAGTGGGACAGGGGGAACGATGAGCGGGGAGGATGTCATAAAGTATATCATGCTTGGGGCAACAACAGTGCAGATCCTCTCCGTCATCATGATCAACGGGTGGGAATCGATCGGGCGAATCAACGGGGAGATCGAGCAGCACATGAAACAGAAGGGGATTTCTTCGCTCGATCAGATTCGGGGCAAAGCGCTTGAGTCTATGACCTACCCCGATGAAATTATCCGCTGGTCAGGGGAGTCGAAAAAAGGCCCCAGGAACACATGGAACGAGGAAAAGAGCGAGTAGTGCGTAGGCTGAGAGCAATGGACAACGAACAAGCAAAATACCCGGGACTGCCTCCGCTTCCACCTCCATTTGTCAAGGATTTCCCGCCGGTTGCGGTGGTCGTAGAGGAGAAGTGTATCGCCTGTGACCGATGTCCGCCTCTCTGCTTCTTCGATGCAATCGTGATGGAACTCCGTCCCGCGCACAAATACAAGAGGACAGCAGTTGTCATCACCGAAAATTGCACCGGTTGCGGGTTGTGTTTTGAAGCTTGTCCTGTTGACGCATTTGTATGGGTTCCCGATAAGAAGCCGGGCGCCAGGCCCTCGAAGGCAACAGGCGAATCTGAAAGAGACCTGAGTGCATGAGAGTCGTTGATCTGACACATCCGATTACATCTGAAATCCCGGTTTATTTTCCATGGCATCCACCGACTGTGCTGGAACGTACGGCGACCTATAAGGAAAATCGGTGCGAAGTACGCAGGCTGAGTATCGGCACACACAGTGGGACGCACATCGACGCTCCGAGTCATGTCCTCGAGGGGAAACCAACACTCGACGAATATGATCCGGGGCTTTGGTACATCGATGCGCAGGTTCTTGATTTCACTCCGCGGGATCCGGGGAAAGAAATTTTGCGGGAGGAGGTGGCGGCGAAGCTCAAAACGAAAGGCGTTGGAGTGGTCATAAAAACAGGCTGGGATGCGGAGTTCGGAAAGAAAGACTACTACAAGAGCTATCCTCCGCTGAGCACATATGCCGCAGAATTTCTTGTCGAGATGAATGTCCCCGTCGTTGCCGCCGATACACCGTACACACTTGATGTGCACTATGTGCTTCTGAACCACGGTATTCCCCTGGTGACGAACCTGAACAATACCGGGCAACTGAAAGAAGGAATGATCAAACTCATCGCGGCGCCATTGCTCATTAAAGGTAGCGACGGAGCTCCGGCACGCGTCTTGGCGGTCATCGAATAGAAGATCCAATGGAAGCGGCCACAAAACTCCTTTCTGATCTTGTAGCGATTCCCAGCATGAACCCCATGGGGCGCGGCCGCATGGGGAAGGAATATTGTGAGCAGTCGATTGCAGAGTTTGTCGCAGAGTTCTTGAGGAAAGCATCGATCGATGCTGAGTTACAGCAAGTCTCTCCCGGCAGGCCGAACGTCATTGGCTCTGTTTCCGTTGGTGCTCAGGAAACGCTCATGCTGGAGGCACACCTTGATACCGTCTTTGCGGATTCAATGTTGATTGATCCCTTTGACCCCATCATTCGCGATGGGAAACTCTACGGACGAGGAGCGTGCGACACGAAAGGCTCAATTGCAGCTTTCCTGCAAGCTGTGGTCAATTCGCTAAAGGCTGTAAAGAACATGCGCTATAACGTTCTTTTGCTCTTTGTCTCTGATGAAGAGTACCGTTTTGCGGGTGCCCAATATGCTGTTCGCCATGGTCTGAAAACCGACTTTGGTATTGCTGGCGAACCTACACAGCTCAGAATTGTGCGAGCCCACAAGGGAGTGACGCGTTGGAAGATCCTCACGCAAGGAGTCGCTGCTCACTCTGCCTATCCGGAGAGAGGAAAAAATGCAATTTATGCCATGGCGAAAGTCATTGAAAAGCTGCAACAGTATGCAGAAGAACTAAGCACTGGACCCCTTCATCAGTTGTTGGGAACCCCATCGCTGAGTGTTGGCGTCATCGAAGGTGGGCAGGCGGTAAATGTCGTTCCCGATCATTGCTGGATTGAAATCGACCGACGCACACTTCCCGGTGAAACAACACAAAGTGTTCTTGAGCCGATCCATTCCCTTCTCAATGATCTTGAAGGATGCGAAATACGAGAACCGCATCTCTCTGTGGCAGGAATGGAAGTTGCCGACTACGCTCCCATTGTTCAAGACTTGGCTCAAGCGGTACGATCGGTATGCGGAGATGCTATCGTGGAAGCGGCACACTATGCGACGGATGCCGGCATCTACAATTCAGTTGGCGTGCCGACGGTGGTATTTGGGCCTGGGAACATCGCCCAGGCACACACAGAGTCTGAGTATATCGAGCTTCAGCAACTTCACCAGGCAACTACAATTATCGAAAGGTTCCTAACATCGTGATTCTCGGCCTGGACATCGGCGGTACAAAAACAGCGGTTGTTGTCGGAACAACGCGCGGGCAGATTCGCTGGCGAAAGCAATTTCCCACAATGCCTGAGCGTGGATTTCCACCAGTCTTTGCAGAGTTATCTGCATCGATACGGGAAGCTCTTTCTGGTTCACCCGAGCGAGTCGAAGCTATAAGCGTCTCGATTGGCGGTCCGCTAAACGTGCTGGAGGGGATTGTTCAATCCCCCCCGAATCTGCCTGGATGGGACAACATTCCGTTGAAGCGTCTCCTCAAAGAACAATTCGCCCTTCCCGTGTACGTGGAGCACGATGGAAATGCAGGTGCGCTTGCGGAGTTCTATTTTGGGGCTGGGAAAGGACATCGAAATATCGTTTTCCTCACGATGGGAACGGGATTTGGGGCGGGTCTGATACTCGATGGAAAACTCTATCGCGGGACAAGTGATACGGCAGGAGAGATCGGCCACATCCGCATTGCAGAGGATGGACCGCTTTGCTATGGAAAGGCAGGATCATTGGAGGGATTTGGCAGCGGAACCGGAATGGCAAAGCTCGCCCATACGATGTTCCCGAGGGTTTGGGGAGAAGCGACCACCATCTTGGAAGTGTACACATCGTTCACCCAGGGCTCATCAGAAGCACGTCAGGTATTCGAGCGCGTGGGATTCTCGTTGGGGCGTGCGTTTGCGATGCTTGCCGACCTGCTAAATCCGGAGCAGATTATTCTTGGAGGACTTGGAATGAGGATTGGCGACGCATTCCTTCCAAAGGCCGAAGAGATCTTTCAATTGGAAGCTCTTCCGCAGACGAGGCACGCATGCAAGATTGTCCCGGCACAACTGGGCGAGCACATCGGAGATGTCGCTGCTCTCTGTGCTGCCCTCAATCAGGGAGCATGAGAAGAAGGCTAGTATCAGAAAATGGATCTGCGGGCTAAGAGACTTGAACAACAAATGAAGGAGTTGATGGTATGACCAAAATCAGCAGAGTGATCTTCCTCAGTCTTGTTTGCATTGGTTCGGCGTTGTCCCAGAAGGCTCTCTATCTGGAACAAATAAAGAACGCAGCAGAACAAGGATGGCGTGACAATCCCCGCATCATTGAACAATGGAAACGCGACTACAAACCAAGCATTCTCTGGGGATACAACTCTCCAGGCTATCCGGTCTATCTTGCTGGAACCCTGGGATTTCTGTATGAAGTAACAAAGGATGAAGCATACGCACGGCGAACGGCGGAATTGCTGTTGTCGTATGGTGAGCTCCGAAACTCGTATCCGAAAGATTACTGGAAAACACGCGCGGAGTATGTCAATGGTATTCCCGCGATTTCAAATTTCTTCTTCATGCCGCCGTACATTCGGGCATATCTCAGAATCCGGACTAGCAATGTTTTGAATGAGCAGTCGCGTCGAACAATCGAAGAAGACATTGCAGGAAGCGCGGACTTCGTCTTCTTCTTTCCGGAATGGGGGACGCACAACAGAGCCATGCTTCGAGCCGAGGCCTTGATCTACGCAGCGCAAGCTCTTCCTCATCATCCGCACGCCACAAAGTGGAAACAGATGGCCAAGGTTTTGGCGGACGACAGCATGAAGCAGTGGGAAATTGAAGATGCGACGGTGTACCATCCGGTGTGGCTTACAGCCCTCTATTCATATGCTGATGCATCCGCTCAACCCGAATTGTTCGATTCACCGTTGACGAAATATTATCAGCAATACTTTCTAAAACTCATTGGTCCTCATGGCATCGTGCCGGAATTTGGTGATGCACGGTGGACCTCAGCCCTTGAAGGCTTGCGGTTTGTGGCAATCTTCGAAAAGGGAGCCGCAGTCTACAAAGATCCGGAACTCAAGTGGGCAGCCAAGAGCACATTCGAAGCCGCGAGAAAAAATAATTCCCCGCTCGGTGTCGGTGAGGCGTACTATCTCTCTGACGCATATCGTTGGGCGGACGAATCTGTTCAACCGAAACAACCAAAGAGCTTGTCGCAGGAAGTTCTGGAAGATGTTGTCGGCAAGAAAATCGTCTTCCGCAACGGATGGGAACCTTCGAGTACCTATATGCTCCTCAACTACCGGGATGAAGGGGATGGAGGGTGGACGCACCGTGAGTTTCTTCGACAGACGATCTCTGTCGAGGAGGAGAAAATGACCCACGGGCATGCGGACGAGAACAGTATCCCCCTGCTCATGAGCGAGGGTTCCGTCCTTCTGCATGACGCTGACTACCGGAGCGATTTGCCGAGCGGCCCCTACGGTGCCTGGCGGCAGGACTACTTCCACAACCGGCTTGTTGCGCGATCAGGCAAGCGGGATAGCCATCAGGGACTTCTGGAGTTCGTTCAAAACTCCGGTGCATATCGTGCGGTCAGAACCCAGAAGATCGATTTCCTGAACCTCAAGGAAGTCGACATGAGCCGGACGAGGGTCATCGACGAAGATCTCGGGTATCAATCCGATCGGGTTATCACCTATGTCAAGGAAGAGAACTGGTTTGTGGTTGTCGATGCCGTGAAGATCCTTCGGTCTGGCTACTACACATTCTCGACTATGTGGCATGCGCTGAATCTGCTGGCAAAAGGGAAAGACTACTTCGATGTTGCAACAGACTCCATCCCGGGATCTAAATTCCCCACAAACTGTTCGCTTCTCATGGTTTTTCCGGAAACGTATGCGAAAACCATCGGTGTCGAACCGATATCGCGAAGCAACCAGAAAGAAAACGCAATCTATCAAACGATTTCGAGTCAATACAAAGCAGGTGATACAGAATTGTTTGTGACCGTGCTCATTCCCCATCGACGTGGAGTGAAGATCGAGAATTTGAAATCCAGAATCAAACTCGTGGACGTTACCGCTCCGTATCGGGCTCTTGGGCTTCAACTCGACCGCGGAGACCGCACATCCTCTCTCTGTGTAAAAATCGATCAGACCATGGATATTGCGAGGGAGAACATACGTCCTCGGTATCTTTATGCTCTCGGCAAGGTCGGTTACGGTGACTTTGAAACAGACGCGCATTACATGTTCGCGACTGTCAGTAAGAATAGTGTCACGTACTCTGCCTCCAATGTTCTTAAGGTTCTTTACAAAGGAAAGCCTCTGATGGAGGCGTTGGCGAACGCGCACGGTTTACAGCTTGATGGATCACCAGATCGGGTCGGTTATGTTAAGTGGAGATATTGGGAAGACACTGTTGAACAGAAATAGGCGTACGGTCGAGGGCTGGAAATGGTAACGACGATAACATTGAATCCCATGCTTGACAAAACGATCTACGTTGATCGGTTGGAGCGCGGGACGATTCATCGTGCGTTGAAAATGGAAATGGTCGCCGGAGGGAAGGGGATCAATGTGTCGCGCCAGCTCAAGCGCCTGGGAATCAATACCATAGCAACGGGGTTCCTGGGAGGAGAAGTTGGCTCCATCGTGTTACGATTGTTGACGGAGGAATCGATGGAACACGACTTCGTTCGCACACAAGCGGCGACACGCGAAGGGCTCACCTATCTCGAGCCTGATGGGGCATGGACGGCAATGTTTGAGCCTCCGCTCCGCGTTGAGCAGTCGTCTGCTCACGAACTAAGCAGAAAGATTGGTGAACTTGCCTCGAAGAGCACCTGGATTGTGTGTGGTGGAAGCTCACCGGGCGATGAGGCCGATGAAATTTTTTATGAGGCCATTGTTCTTGCCCATCGTAACGGAATTTCGAGTGTGCTCGATTCTTACGGTCGTGCGTTTGAGCTTGGACTGAAAGCAAAACCTACGATGGTCAAGCCAAACAAGCGCGAATTCGAAATGACGTTTCACCAATCTCTGACAACAGAATCGGACCATGTCCGCGCGGTCCAATTCCTACTGGAACAAGGCGCCCAGTACAGTATCCTCACCAATGGCGGTCATATGTTCTACGCCGGAATCCAGGGACACTTCTGGAAAGTAACGCCGCCCCCGACGAAAGCGGTGAACCCCACCGGCTCGGGAGATGCTCTCGTGGCCGGGATTCTGTATGGATTTCATCAGGGTTGGAAGTTCGAACGGTGTCTTGCATTCGGCGCAGCGGCGGGAGCGGCAAACGCCCGCGTATGGGAAGTCGCGAACACAAATCTTCAGGAAATCTTGTCACTTGAATCGAGTGTCAAAATTCAACGAGTGAGTGTTAAGAAATGAACAGAAGATTTGAGCAGGCCTTGAATTGCGAAGCTCCGGATCGGATACCATTCCTGCCGGCGATCTATGAACACAAGGCATGGTTTGTCGGAGAAACTCCATCGAAAGTATGCCAAGACTCTCAGCTCTTCACAACCGCACTTCTGGCCGAGTATGAGCGCGTGCATCCGGACGCGCTGACAATCGGAATTGATGTCTACAATGTGGAGGCGGAGGCGATCGGATGCAAGGTGATCTACTATGAGGGGAACGATACGTCGGTTCCCGCGATAGCACCTGAGGGCGTGGTTTTTCGAGGCTCGAAAGAGGTTGCATCGCTCAAAATGCCTGATCCCCGAAAAGACGGCAGAATGCCCCTGAACCTCGAGGTCGCCGGCAACATCATGAAAGTTCTCGGCAAAGAAGTGCCGATTCGAGCGGCCCTTTCAGGACCACTCTCACTTGCGGCACACTTGGCCGGACTGGAGAATCTCTTCATGCTTATGTTTACCCAGCCCGATCTTGCACGCGAGCTTCTCGGTTTTGCCTGCGAAGTGATCAAGCGATATGGTCAAGCCTTTATTGAACTCGGCTGCGGTGTTGTGCTTTTTGATTCTCAAGCTTCCCCCGATTTACTCTCGCCACTTTTGTACCGTGAGTTTGTTCTCCCGAGGACGCGCGCTCTGATTGAACACTTCCACCAGCAGGGAGTCAGGAACGTCCCTCTGATTATCGGGGGGAATACGACGAAAATGCTGGATGAATACCTCGAAACCGGTGCGAATAACGTGTTGTGTGACAAGAAAGCAGATGTAAAGGAGTTTTTGCACAAGTGTTCCGCTGCCCGTAGAGCATTCAGGCGCAATATGGATTCCACTGACTTTGCGACGATCTCTTCTGAAGATGTTTATCGCCGCACAGTAGATTGTCTGAAGGAATCAAACGGCTATCCTGGATTCATCCTTGGCACGATCATACTACCGTACGGAACACCGCTCTCGGCTCTCGCTGCAATCCGGAGCGCACTTCAGGAATACAAACATTCGTAAGTCGGACTAGGGCCCTATGAAAGAATTGCTTGATCTTGCGCAGCTTCTGGAGCAAGGACAGTCACAGAAGGTGTTGACGTTGACGCAGCAGCTCGTAGACTCAGGGCTCTCTCCGCAGACCATTCTCAATGAAGGATTGATTGCCGGGATGGCAGTGGTCGGGGAAAAGATGCGGAACGGAGAAATGTACTTGCCTGAAGTTCTGCAATCTGCCGGTGCGATGAAGGCTTCATTGGCGATACTGAAGCCGCATCTTGCCCGGGAAGGGACGGCATCGCGTGGGAAAATTCTGATCGGAACAGTGAAAGGTGACATGCACGATATTGGAAAGAACCTGGTCACCATCATGCTGCAGGGAGCGGGCTTCGAGGTCATCGATATCGGTCTCAACGTGGAGCCGCAGAGATTTGTTACGGCGATCACCGAACACACACCGGCAGTCCTCGGCTTATCGGCGATGTTGACAACGACAATGTTGAACATGAAAACCACGATCGAGGCCATTGCGAGCGCGGGGCTTCGGTCTCAGGTAAAGATCATCATTGGAGGTGCGCCTGTCAGTCAGAAATTTGCAGATGAGATCGGTGCCGACGGTTATTCACGTGATGCAGTCCTTGCTGTTAACAAAGTAAGACAATTGATGGGCCATACCTCTTATTAGCGCGGATAGAACACTTCAAATGCAAAAGACGTTCAAGACGCTCGCGATTCCTGATCCACAACAACTCATGTTTGGTCGTACGCCGAAACCGCTGATCTGCGGCTTCGGGCTCAAACTAGGGAACGGCCAGGTCTATCCAGAACTCAATTTCACACTTCCCACCATGGCGTTGGAAGAAACAAACTGGGCAGCCGTTGTCGCTCAATATGAAGAAATTGGATCGATCATTGAACGGGCAGCGGCGAGACTGAAACCACCAGGGCTGATGGCAGAGTTCGAGCTCTTGCCTCCGATGACCGAACATCCATCGTGGGGAGCCGAACTGACTTCGGTGCTGCTGCGGCACCTCGACCAGCTGCATAAGGATACTGGTATTCCGTGTGCCTTGCGCGTTACTCCAACGGATATCAGGGATGTGACGAAACCTCCCGAGCTCAGGTCTGGAAAACCGCTCGAGTTGCTGCTGCAGTCGTTTGAACAGTGTGCAGCAGCGGGTGCCCATGTGCTCTCGATAGAATCGGTCGGCGGCAAGGAAGTCCATGATGAAGCGCTGCTCTACGGAGACATTGAAGGGGTGATCTTTGCGCTCGGCGTCCTTGCGTCGAGGGATATGGAATTCCTCTGGGAAAGAATCGTCGCCACATGTTCAAAATACAACGTTGTGCCGGGTGGCGATTCAGCGTGTGGCTTTGCTAACACGGCAATGCAACTGGCGGGACAGGGAATGCTCCCGGAAGTACTCGCGTCTGTCGTGCGGGCTGCAAGTTCTGTTCGCAGCCTTGTGGCGTATGAATGTGGGGCATATGGACCGTCGAAAGACTGTGCCTATGAAGGTCCGGTGATCAAGGCAATTACGGGGGCACCGATTGCCATGGAGGGAAAATCAGCAAGCTGTGCGCATTTTAGTCCCGTGGGGAACGTCGCAGCGGCAATGTGCGATCTGTGGAGTAATGAATCGGTACAGAATGTGAGATTGCTTTCGGGTCCCGCCCCCGAGGCCTATTTTGAACTACTCGTCTATGACTGCCGACTCTTCAATCAGGCCCTTGAGACAAAAACAGAAAACGTGTATCAGAATCTTCTTGTCTCGTCCGATATCCATTTGAGCCCTCAAGCATATGTGTTGTCGCCCGAATCGACGATACGAATTGCATCGACCGTTGTGCGTGAGACGGGCCACTATGCACAAACGCTTGCGGCAGCCAGAGAGGCTGCGTCTCTCTTGCGTGAAGGAGTGCAACAGGAAGAGCTTCAGTTAAACTCACGCGAAACCGAATGGTTGGAAAGAATCACGCGGGAATTGAATGCCCTTCCTGCGGACGAGCATCAAATGATTATTACCATGCAGGAGCGATATGGACATCTTTTCACAGCCAACAGTTACGGTTTGTGAAGAGAAATCCGTTGGGCCGTAAACGGCTGTTTCCACACGCATCGAAGCGAATTCTTCTACCTCTGAACTCATAGCACAAAGGAGTACCATGCCAACGATTCTTGATCATCTGACGCAAACAAAGGCCATCCACACCACCTCCTCGTCCGTCAAGGTGGAGCAAACCGTCGCTCATGAACTGAAGATCCTGATCGGAGGCCGGGTGGAGATCAAACAAGCTCCTGGATTAAATGCACCCGCCGGCACAGTGCGACTTGGTGTAGTCCAGGAAAAGTCCAGGTGGCGATCAATCCATCCCTCTCTGGATGGAACCCAGGATTGGATGATAGCGAGAGTGAAAAACGGAGGGGGAGTAGAGCTCCTGTCCTCTCGCCCGCATCTCCTCTACTATCTGTTCGCGCAATTGACCGAGAATTGGAAGGGAGAAGATGTCCTGCAATTTGCGGACGGCAGGATTCTTCATCCATCGTTCCGTAATCTTCGTCCGGTCTATGATCTTTTCCTTACGCAACATGCGCGCACGGTGCGTAATTTCGATCGCGAAGAACACGTCCGAAATCTTGCCCGTATGGGATTCTCGCATGCAGAAGTCAATGGGTTGGCATTCGCTGTTCCGTTTGAGCGTGGTCCCCAGGGAGAACTGCTTCACCGATTTTATACGTACTGCCCCTCTCTCGATCAATTCGTCTCCAGCCGTCTGAACAAAGGCACCTATGACGACGACTATTTGCAGGCAAATCTAAATCTTCTGAAAACAAATGCCGCCCTTGCAGAGAGATATGGCCTCGAGCCCGGAATGGTATGCTTTGAGCCGCGGTCCGTGCCCGATAACCTGCTCCAGAAGTATCCGATGCTCCGCGGCGCGCGGGTTGATCATCCGATTCGAAGCTGGCATCCGCGATTCAATCTCTCGATTGCACATCCGGTCGTACGGGAGCACTATGCGGAAATGATGGAGAAGATTCTCCGGGAGGTACCAAGCCTCGGTTACATCTCTGTTTGGTCAAATGACAGCGGTGCCGGATTTGAGTACACAAGTTCGTTATATGTGGGGCGCAACGGCGGTGGCTACGTCATCCGCGAATGGAAAGGCGATACCGAAATTGCCGAATCGGCTGCCAACAACCTGATGCGATTCCAACGACTCCTTCGGGACGCTGGCCGAAAGGTCAATCCGAAATTCCGCAGCCTGATTCGTTTGGAACCCTTCTGGGCAGAACACGAGTACATTTGGAAGCAGCTCGGCGACGGACTCGATGTTGAAGTCTCATCATTGTTGACCAAGGGGTGGGGACTGGCGTACAAACACCCCAAATACAAAGAAGCTCGTGAAATTCATGGGACGGCGCTTCATAACAAGTTTGTCGATGCGGAGAAGCCGGTGATCGAAGAGCTTCGGCAGAAGAAATCAGATGCCGATGTGTACTTCAACCCCGGCATCATCTGGAACCATGAGCCACTCATTGGAATTCCATTCCCGCATCTTGTATGCGACAAGTTGACGGATATGCACAAACAGGGGGTTACAACGCCCTGCTACAATGGAAGCGCGACGCCTCCATCGTTCGCACCGTACAATATTAACCAGGAAGTGGTGCGAGCGTATCAGGGCGATAGCGCTCTGGACCTCGAGGCCTTCCTGCAGAAAAAGGCAGGAGAATGGATTGGCGAACACCTTGCTGCAGACCTGGTGAAAGTCTGGAACCACTCGGATGAGGCATACCGGTCATTTCCCATTCCCATCTGGATCTATTCGTCCTGGGGAAACTGGTACAGGCTTTCGACGCGACCCATCATTCCGAATGTCGAGGCTATTTCGGAAGCGGACCGCGAATACTATGAACAGTTCCTGCTGGCAACATCCCACAACAGGTGTCGTGTGGACTTTAGGTATGATGTAGGATTCGACCTTGTTGACCCGGCTCACGCACTGCACTGTGTGCAACTGATCGATCGGGATCTTTTCCCGCATATGGAAGCAGCATTGAAACTGCTTCGTCACATGAAAGACCGCGCCACGACAGATGCAGCACACGCTTGCATTACAGACGTGACAGACAGAATGCGAGGATTGTACTGCTGGTACCGAACGCAACGCAACGTGGCGGCCTGGGTGGCAGGAGTGCACGGCTATCTTGAATCGAAAGAGAAGAAGGTCAGAAAAGAATGCCGCAAGCTTCTGAAAGACATGGTGCTGGATGAAATTGAAAACACGAAACGATTGCTCGAACTCTGGGAAACCTCCAAAACCAACTGGATGATTCTTTCCGCGGTCGGGGAGACGACATTCATTTACTATGACAACTTTGGCGAGCAGTTGAAGCGAAAGATCGCACTGATGAAGGGGCATGAGAACGATGAACCATATGTGGATCCGAACTTCCAGTGGCGTGTACCAGGATTCACTGATGTGAAACGATAGTGCCGACGAAGATTGTTATAGCGCCAGATTCATTCAAGGGTTCACTGACCGCTCACGAGGCAGCCTCTGCGATGGAGCAGGGGGTGTTGCAGTTACTCCCGGATGCTCATATCCTCAAGCATCCTGTCTCCGACGGTGGTGAGGGCCTGGTTGGTGTTGTCACTTCGGCACTGGGGGGATGTATTGTGACAACGAACGTCAGCGGACCGCTACCGGGCCAGCGTGTCGATGCCCGGTGGGGTCTCTCCTCAGATGGCTCGTTCGCAATTATCGAGATGGCAGAGGCAGCAGGGTTGACTCTTGTTCCCGCTGATCGACGAGATCCAAAAATCACGACGACGTACGGAGTCGGAGAACTCATCCGGGCTGCCCTCGATGCCGGCGTTTCTTCCATTGTGATTGGAATCGGTGGAAGTGCCACCAATGATGGCGGCGCTGGGATGGCGGAGGCGCTTGGGGTCAGATTCGTGGATGCGAGCGGAAAGGCGCTTGGTCGCGGCGGGGCCGCTCTCCTCGACATTGCAGCAATTGATACTCAGGGAAAAGATGTTCGCATCGACAACGTTGAAGTTCTTGTCGCATGTGACGTACAAAACACGTTGTGTGGCATTCAGGGGGCATCCGCCGTCTATGGTCCGCAAAAAGGGGCAAGGCTCTCTGATGTCTCGTTGTTGGACAAAGCACTTCTTCGGTTCGGGAAGAGCGTTCATGCCTCCCTTGGTGTTGATGTGTTGGATGTGGCCGGGGGTGGTGCGGCTGGCGGCTTGGGGGCCGGACTCGTTGCATTCTGTGGCGCAACATTGAAGAGAGGCATTGACGTTGTTCTGCAGGTAACCGGATTTGATGATCACCTGCAGGGAGCCGATCTCGTCATTACGGGAGAGGGAAGAATTGACCGACAAGTACGATTTGGGAAGGCGATCTCTGGCGTTGTCGAGCAGGCGAAACGCCACAACATCCCGGTGGCAGCCGTTGTTGGTTCGATCGAGGGCTCCCGGGAGTCCTTCTTAAATGATGGTTTTCTGAATGACCTTGAACCGCTTGTCGATGTTCATACATCATCAGAAGAAGCAATGCGCAATGCACAAACCCTCATTGTCGAGAGAACCAAACTGTTGATTCAACGGTATTTAAATCGTAAGTATAATAACTAAGCGTTTTTTTTACCCTAAAATGATGAGCGGAGTGCTGACAGACACCGAATGAAGAAACCGTCTCGATTGCTTGATACGCTTGCCGTTGCCTTTCTTGCGATTGTGTGGGGACTGGCATGGCCTGTAGCAAAAATTGGCTTGCGCGATTGCGACCCCTTCCTGCTGGCAAGCCTCCGTAGCATCGTCGGCGGCATTTTCTTGTACGTTTGGCGCTTACGAAAAACCGACAAAGAACAACTTGACCGACACACACTGTGGGTAGCATTTATCGCGGGGACATGTTGGGTTGGAATCCCCATGGCTCTCGTGTCGTGGGCGTTGCTCTACATCAACGTTGGTTTGGGATCCATTCTTCAAAGCACGACTCCGTTTTTCGTGGCGATCTGTGCTTACTTTCTGCTCGGCGAAAAACAGTTCTCGTTCGCCAAAATTGCCGGCCTTGTGTTGGGATTCCTGGGTATCGTTCTTCTCTTTTCGGACAAGCCAATCACGGATTTCACAAGCGTGACGATTCTCGCTGGATTCGCTATTCTCATCCCCTCGATTCTGAACGGCTACGGGCAGGTCTACGCTCGCAAGCACTTCCATGGGAAAGATCAGTTTGGATTCATGACAGTCATTTTGATTATTGCAGGACTTGAATCGTTGCCCTTCAGCTTTCTCAACGGAATGCCGAAAGTGACTCCGACCATTGATCTGGCTCTCGCGATCCTCTATCTCGGAATTGTTGCCTCGGCAATTCCGTTTGCGGTGTACTTTGCACTTCTCGTTCGTGTCGATATTGTCATCCTTTCCATGGTGGGGTACGTGATTCCGGTCGTCGCCGTCATTTCGGGTATAGTAATGTTCGGCGAGCGAATGTCCCCTCCGGAAATTGCTGGATCTATCATGGTGCTTGTTGGCGTTGTGCTTGCCACACAATATGATCTGGTGAAGTCTAAAATCCTGTCCCGGCATATCTCGTAAAGGGTTCTTTTATGACTCGCATTGGCCTGGTTGATCTCGACACGTCGCACCCCAAGAACTTCACGAAAATCCTCAATGGAATGCCCGGTGTGAAGGTGAACGCCCTCTGGGACGGGCGGGACGTATGGCCGGAAGGTTACGACGAGCAGTTCGCGCGGGAAAATGATGTCCCGCATGTCTGCAAGAAATTGGAAGACATGGTAGAACACGTCGACGCAGTCATGATTCATGGCGTCAATTGGGACAAGCATGTTGACAGAGCATATCCCTTCATCGAGGCCAAGAAGCCAGTGCTCATCGACAAGCCGATGGTGGGGAAAGTGCGCGATATCTACAGCCTTCTTGAATTGCACATGTCACACGGCACGCCGATCTTTGGCGGCTCGGCGTTGCGCTACGCGCAGGAAATTCCGATGCTGCGATCACAGGCGGACCGGATTGGAGAGATCTCAACCGTCGTTGCCACCGGACCCGGAGACTTTTTCAGCTATGGAATTCATACGACTGAGCTTGCTCAAGGAATGATTGGTACGGGCGCAAACTACGTGGAGTACGTCGCCGAGAACAAATCGTCCTTCATCGCCGTCACCTATCACAACGGATTCGTGTTGATGTTGCAGCTCCAGCAGCCCTTTGACGAGTGGTCGATGTGTCTGTATTCTGCTACGGGCATGCACACCGTTCGCGTTGATCCCGGCCGTATCTACGAAGCCTTTCTTCAAAACTTTATTGACATGGTGAACGGAAAGAGCATTCCCTTCTCACTCGAGGCTCCGCTGGAAGCGGTCAAGATCCACATCGCCGCGAAACTATCCCGTCAACATGGAGGAAAGATCTATCTTTCAGAAATCCCCGCCGAAGAGGGATTTGATGGAGCCGCCTTTGCCGCAGAATATGCGGCGGCGAAACGAAGAGGCGCGTGATCCATGAAACGAGGGGATACACGGGTTGTCATTCTTGCCGGCGGCGTTTCATCGAGGATGAAATCGCCATCCGCCGAGGGGCGTCTGGATCCTGAGCTTGTGAAGCAAGCTGAGGAGGGGACGAAAGGAATGATTAGCGTCGGTGAGGGAGGCAGGCCGTTCATCGACTACCAGCTCTACAACATGAAGAAAGCTGGCATCGATGATGTCGTGATTGTTGTGGGGGAAAAGGATGAAGTGCTGCGACAGTATTATGGATTGAAAGATCGCGACAATGAGTTTCATGGTCTTCGGATCACGTATGCAATTCAGCGTATTCCCGAAGGCCGAAGCAAACCCATGGGGACGGTGGATGCATTGTTTCAGGCGCTTCTCGTTCGTTCGGACTGGAAGAGGGGCGACTTCATCGTCTGCAACAGCGATAACCTCTATTCTGTTCGGGTCTTCACCATGCTGCTTGACTGCGATGCTCCAAACGCTTTGATCGATTATGACCGATCGGGGTTGGAATTTGCCGAGACAAGGATCGCCCAATTTGGCATCACTAAAAAGGACAAAGACGGATACCTTCTGGAGATTGTTGAAAAGCCGCCCCTCGAGGAGCTCGAACGCCTGCGCGGTGCGGATGGAACTCTCAGGGTGAGTATGAATATTTTCCGTCTGAACTATGAAATGATTTTCAATCCGCTCAGAGATTGTCCAGAAAGCCCGGTGCGACACGAAAAGGAGCTGGTCACTGCTGTGACGGCAATGGTGAAACTGTATCCGCGATCCTTAAAAGCGTTGCCGCTCAAAGAACATGTTCCGGACCTCACCTACAAAGACGACATTGCGGTGACGAGCCAATACCTCCGAGAGCACTACCCCACTCTGGACTGGTAGTGTCCGGTTCGAAGAGTACACTCAACCCTCAGCGACCGTCATAAAATCTGTGCAACGAAATCTTTCTGAAGAACTCCGGCGAATCTACAACTGCTCCCCAGACGAGCTTTTCCTTCACACTGCCCGCTACGAACGACTTGTCACCCTCTATCGCTCAAGGTTTTCGGGACAGAACCCGGCATTCATCGTCCGGGCTCCGGGTCGCGTTAATCTCATTGGTGAACATACAGACTACAATGGATACCCCGTGATGCCAATGACAATTGACCGGGACGTTGTCTTCATCCTTGGTCCGCGGACGGACAGCACCATTGACACCACCAATGAATCCCTCTCGTTCGAGCGAAGGACGTTCAATGCACGACTCCCTGTTCCTCCCTTTGAACAGGGAGATTGGGGAAACTACGTCAAGGCCGCAGTGCATGGGATTCTCGAAGCTGATTGGATTGATGCGAAGAAAGCGGCGGGATTTCAGGCGGTTGTCGGGGGGACGATTCCGGAATCGGCCGGACTGTCTTCATCGTCGGCACTCGTGGTTGCGTCTGCGCTTGCATTCCTTACTGCGAACGGCAAGGAAATCAAAAGAGAACCACTGGCGGAACTCCTTGCCCGGGCTGAGCGGTATGTTGGCAGCGAGGGAGGGGGAATGGACCAGGCGGTATCCTTGTTAGCGGAAACCGGGAAAGCACTCAAGATCGATTTCTTTCCACTGCGAACGCAACCGACAAGTCTACCAAAAAACCTCTCCTTCGTCGTCTGCAACAGTCTTATCCGTGCGCCAAAGAGCGAAAGCATCCGCTATGCTTATAATCGCCGGGTGATTGAATGTCGTCTGGCGACCGCACTTGTTGCGAAGGCTGTCAAGGAATGCTCTGGAAAGGATCTTCATCCGACCCGGCTCGCTGATCTCTCCGGCGAAAAGCTTGGACTTGAGCAACGCACCATCGACAAGATTGTTGCTCAGGCAATCGGCGAAAAACCCTTGTCGCTAAAAGAAATTTCCCACCATTTGGGGGAAACAACAGAAGCGGTACAGAAGCGGCTATGCACGCTCCGCGATGGGAGCATGTTGACTGAACCTCCGGAGGGTTTCAAAATCTGGAATCGATACAAGCATGTCGTCACTGAGGCGCATAGGGTCGAATTGGCCGTCGGGGCGTTTGCTGCTGGCGATGGCTCCGCGGTCGGTGATCTGATGAATCAGTCACATGCCAGCTGCCGTGATGACTACGAAATCAGCTGTCCGGAACTTGAAGCTCTTGTATCGATTGGCCGCGAACTTGGTGCTCTCGGAGCAAGACTGACAGGAGCGGGGTTCGGCGGCTGCACGGTGAACGCTGTTCCATCGAACCAGGTGGCACGATTTGTTGAGGGTGTGACAGCCGCATACTACCATGGATATGTGAGGCAGGAAAAGGAAAGACGCTTTACGAGTTATGCAAATCTTCATGATGTCATTTTCGTATGCCGCGCGACAACAGGAGCCGGAGCGTGGCCCAGCAGAGGAGATCGTTGAGTGCAAGGTACCCCCGTCTTCAATACTGTCAATCTTCTCGATTACGGTCTGATCGCCCTTCACTTCATCATCATTATCTGGGTCGGCATCTATGCGGCTCGTCGTAACAAAAACACTGAGGAATATTTCAAAGGGGGCGGACAGATTCCATGGGTCATCGCGGGCCTGTCGAACTGGGTCGCAGGCTACTCGGCGTTCATGTTTGTCGCCGCCGCTGGTTTTGCGTATATGAATGGCATCGGCGCTGCAGTCATCTTCACTTCTGCATTTTGGGCGTATGGTGTGGGCTACTTTGTCTTTGGCAAGCTGTGGCGACGTGCCCGCCTGGCGTCTCCGCTCCGGTTTCTTACCCGGCGCTATTCTGCGTCGACGACATATTTCTATTCCCTCGTTTCGATTATTCCACAGATCGTCGGAATCGGACAAGGTCTCTACATCCTGTGCATCTTTATTTCAACCGCGCTGGGATTCAATGAGCGAGCCTTCGATCTTGGTTTTGTCATGGTCAGCGGATTTCAGCTCTCGATCATTTTGGTTGGTACGGTCATGGTCGTCTACTCCGTGATCGGAGGTCTGTGGGCTGCAGTGCTTTCGGATTCGGTGCAGGCCATCATCGTCACGATCATGACGCTGATCATCTTTCCGGTTGCGTTTGCTTATCTGGGAGACGGACACGGAATTATGGCCGGGTTCACCAGATTGATGAATGAGGCACCAAAAGGCTATTTCCAGCTGAGCGGAGATACGGCCAAGCCGTTGTTTCTCCTCGCCTATTTCTTGAACGTAATGTTAGGATACAATGTCGGTTGGGCGATCGTTCAACGGTACGGTAGCGTTGCCGATGAGCGGGACACGAAAAAGATGGCGATCCTCTGTGCAGTGCTTTCCGTGTTTGGGCCGCTTCTTTGGATTCTTCCGGTTATGGCGGCAAGAGTTATTTTGCCCGACATGGCCGCGCTTTGGCCCTCTATTGCGGTCCCGGCGGAAGCATCATTCGTCAGCCTTGTGCTGATGCTCTTGCCGCATGGACTGATCGGGTTCGTTGTTTCTGCGATTCTCTCGGCGACGTTGGGACAATCGGGGGACACGTTCAACTGGCTGGCGGCGACAGTCACCAGGGAAGTGTACGTGCCGCTGACGAAACGCTGGTACGACAGGGTCCCGTCAGACAAAAGTCAGTTACGGGTCGGTCGGGTATCGATGCTGATCATCGGCGTCCTCGGAGTGTGGGTAGCGTTCTATATCCCGAAGTTTGGGGGAGCGTTTCAGTTTGCACTCCAGTTCTATTCGTTGACTGCCGCCTTTATGATGCCGGTCTTTCTTGGAATGCTTTACAGGCGAACACCATGGTGGTCTGGCATGGCATCATGCAGCGCTGCAATTATTTTTGCGCTCACGTTGATGGCGCTTGGCCTTTGGAACGATCAGGCGTTTGCGCGCAACATGATCAGCGAATCGATTGCAGCGACGCTTGTGTTCTTTGGTTCCGCATTTTGGTTCAAAGAAGACGACCCGCGTCACGCTGAATTGCGCCTTCTTGAGAAAGATCTGCGGACGCCGGCATACGGAGAGAAAGTCCGACTGCAAGGGGGACGCGTCGGGGCGTACGTCTTGATCGGAAGAATCTGCGTGGCTATGGGGATTATCATGATTCTCTGCGTGTTCACGCCATCGACTCAAATCGCTCCTGCATCCCTCAATGTAGTTGCGGGCGTACTCAGTTTGTTGTTAGGAGCAGCAATTTTGTATCTTACAAGAGATAAGGGACAACCGAACGGAAAGGCAACCGTATGAGTGCCATCATTCGAATCGGCTCGGCTCAACTGCCGACAATTATTGAAGGCAGATCATTTGGCGAAAAGCAAAAGGTGAACCTCGCTCAGATTCTTATCATGCTGGAACAGGCGGGAAAGCGAAAGTCCGACCTCCTCTTGTTTGGCGAATATGTTAACCTGCACCACAGAACGTGGTCCAGCAACAAGAAAGAATACATTCCCGATCCAATTCCGGGGCCGTTTACCGATACGATCGCTGCCGCGGCAAAAGAGTGGGGCCTGAACGTGGCCCTTCCCGTGTTTGGCATCTATAAAGGGGTTCTTTCGAGTCACGTTGTCCTTTTGAATCGCAAGGGCACCATCGTTGGCTGCTATCAAAAAGCGCATCCGACTCTTCCAGAGCAGGAAATGGGTATCAAAGCAGGGACTGATTTACCGGTCTTTACGCTCGACTGTGCGAGAATTGGCATCATGACATGTATGGACATCGAGTATCCCGAGGTAGCGCAAGTATTGATGCTGCGCGGCGCGGAAGTGCTTCTGTTCCCGCATGTCCAAAGTACCTGGGGAGAAATCGACTGGGAGATTCGCTACCGCGCGCGAGCTATTGATACCGGCCTGCCACTCGTTTCTGCCTGCTATGGCTATCGGGAAGGAGAGTGGCTCCCGGGAAAAATGATTGGCAGGACAAGTGTTGTCGGAAGAGATGGTTTGATTCTTGCCGACCTGGGGCGGGCGATCGATCTGTTGACCTACGATCTTGATCTGGATGATAAGAGAATAACACCCTTCTTCTTCGATAAGAAATATGATCGCACACTGGCGGTCATTGCATCAAGACGACCGGAGCTTTATGGGGATATAGCAAATGAGGCGATAAAGGAAAAAGCGTTGAAGACGATAAAGGCGATGGAAACGAAAGGGAGAAAGAGGCAGGAAGTAGTAAGTATGAAGTCGAAAGTATGAAGGCTGTCGAGGTTGTTGAAAATTGGTTATTCGACGTTCGTCATTGGATATTGAAATGTAGTCACAACAATGTCCAATAATGAATGTCGAACGCAAAATGTCGAAATTGATTTGTGCTACACATTGAACCTCACAAACATCACATCCCCATCCTCTACAAGATAATCCTTGCCGTGAATGTGGAGTAGTCCATGTTCCTTGAGAGCGGCCTCTGAACCCAGACGGTCAAGATCGACGAATTTCATTACTTCCGCTCGTATAAACCCCTTTTCAAAATCGGTGTGAACAACACCTGCGGCTGCGGGCGCTGTTGAGCCCTTTCGCACGGTCCACGCGTGAAGCTCTTTGGGGTTAACCGTGAAGAAAGTGACGAGCTGAAGAAGATCGTACCCTTCGCGGATAACCTGATTTAGTCCCGACTCCTGCAAGCCAAGCTCCCGCAAGAACGGCCCTCTCTCTGCCTCTGGCAATTCTGCCACTTCTGCTTCGACCTCTGCGCTGATCAGCACAACCTTGGCAGATTCCTTGGCTGCAAGCTCGCGAACCTGACGGATGTAGTCGGTCTCAGACGCGAAGTGTTTTTCGTGGACGTTGCAGACGTACATTACGGGCTTATTGGAGAGGAGATGAAGATCGCGGAGGAGAAAGTGTTCCTCTTCCGTATGGGTGGGATGGTAGCGCGCAAGGCGACCGGCAGCGAGGTGAGCGCGAAGACTTGCGTAGAAGGAGAGTTCTTCCCGCGCCTTTTTGTCGCCGGACTTCGAGCGCTTTTCGGTTTCTGTTATACGATGATCAAGCGTGTCAAGATCTTTGAGGATGAGCTCGGTTTCGATGATTTCGATGTCACGCTTAGGATTGATGCTACCATCAACGTGGATGATATTGGGGTCATCGAAACACCGGACGATATGGAGAATCGCGTCGACGTTGCGTATGTGTGCAAGGAACTGATTGCCGAGGCCTTCCCCTTTGTTGGCGCCACGAACCAAGCCGGCGATGTCTAGAAACTCCAAAGTCGTGGGAATAGTTTTCGCAGGCTTGAAGATCTGCGTCAGTCGATCGAGTCGATTGTCGGGGACTGGGACAACGCCGACGTTTGGGTCGATTGTGCAGAAGGGATAGTTGGCTACTTCCGCTCCGGCGGCCGTGATTGCGTTGAAGAGAGTCGATTTTCCGACGTTGGGGAGTCCGACAATTCCGCAGGCAAAGCCCATGCTTCTTTCACCTCTCACTTCGACGGATTATACAGCGCGCTGGACACAATTCTGAACGAGCCAACAAAAAGTCTGGAATCCCCTAGAAAGCCGATGTGAGGCAAAAAAGAACTTGCATATTTATGCAGAAACATGTATAATTATGCAGAACACAGAAGGGATTGAAGACTTGTCAACTGCTATTCGAGCATCAATTGTTGGGGCTTCCGGCTACTCCGGTACTGAACTCCTCAAGATACTGTCGCGCCACAACTTTGTCAAGCTGGATAAACTGTTTGCGAACAGCTCAGTCGGAAAACGTGTGAAAGACGTCTACCCATGGTTCGCCGGAAGGGCAGAATTGATGTACGATCAGTATTCAATCGATGCTGTTGATTCGAGTAATCTTGTCTTCATCGCACTCCCATCAAGAGAAGCAATGAACATCGTTCCCGCGTTACTTGAACGTGGAAAGAAAGTCATTGATCTCGGCGGTGATTTCAGACTCAAAGACCCCAAGCTGTACGAGAAGTTCTACAAGCATCAACATAGCGCTCCTCATCTGCTACCTCAAGCAGTCTTTGGACTCCCTGAGTGGAATCGGTCCGCAATCAGAACAGCATCGCTCATCGCAAACCCCGGTTGCTATCCGACAAGCGCAATTCTCCCGTTAGCCCCTGTGCTCAAAGAAGGAATTGTCGAGCGGAGCGGAATTACTATCAGCTCACTCTCGGGTGTCTCCGGCGCCGGGCGAAGCGCAACCACTGACTTTTCGTTTGCCGAAGTGAATGAATCAGTGCGGGCATACAAGGTGGGAGAACACCAGCATATTCCGGAGATCAAAACGAGTCTCGAAGCCATCACCGGCGCTCCGGTTTCGATGACATTTGTGCCGCATCTTCTACCTATCACACGCGGCATCTATACCAGTATCTATGCGTCACTGGCGAAGAGCACTACTCAATCTGACGTCCTCGAAGCTTTTCGAAAACACTATGGGAACGAGCCGTTCATCCGGTTCTCGGACACTGCAATCCCGGAGATCAAGAACGTCAACTACACCAACTTCGTTGACATCGGATTCCGAATCTACACCGATAACAACCAGCTCATCATCCTCTCTGCGATCGACAATCTGGTGAAAGGTGCTGCGGGGCAAGCGGTGCAGAATATGAACATCATGTTTGGCTTCAACGAAACGGAGGGACTTCTCGCGTGACAACACCCGCAATGAACGAATGCCCCGGTGGCATTACCGCGCCAATGGGATTTCGCGCCGCCGGCATGTATAGTGGCATCAGGAAGATAAAGAAAGACATGGCCATGATCGTGTCGGATGCGCCGGCAACGGCGGCTGGTGTCTTCACATTGAATAGGACGCAGGCGGCACCGGTGCTCGTTGACAAGATTCAGCTCAAGCGTTCATCCGTGTGTTCTGCAATAGTCGTGAACAGTGGCAATGCAAACGCATGCACAGGCGAGCGGGGATTGAGCGACGCGTGGGAAATGGTACGGGCAACAGCGGTTGCACTCAATATCGCTGAAACCCATGTGTTGATCTCGTCGACAGGTGTGATCGGTCAGTATATGCCGATGGACAAGGTGTCGCCTGCGATCAGCAAACTGGCGGGGAAGCTGAGCAAACAGGGTAGTGCGGACACGGCAGAGGCGATCATGACGACCGATACATTCCCGAAAGAGGTTGCCGTCAAATTCACGCTGGGTGGAAAGACGATAACCATTGGAGGCGTCGCGAAGGGGTCAGGCATGATTGCCCCAAATATGGCGACGATGCTGGCCTTCGTCACGACGGATATAGCTCTGGACCGGGTGCTGCTGGCGAAAGCGCTTCAGGGGGCAAACAACCGGTCGTTCAATCGAATTACCGTCGACGGCGACATGAGCACGAATGATATGGTTCTCGTTCTGGCAAACGGAATGGCGAGGAACTCACGGGTAACGGACAACTCGGAAGAATACCAACTCTTTGCCGCCGCCCTTGAATATGTGCTTATCAAGCTTGCCAAAATGATTGCTAAAGACGGCGAGGGAGCGACAAAGCTCATTGAAATTATGGTGAAGGGAGCCAGATCGGAAGAAGAAGCAGTGCAGGCAGCAAGAGCGGTGGCGAACTCAAACCTGGTGAAGACCGCCATTCATGGTGCCGATGCAAACTGGGGTCGCATTCTGGCTGCCGTTGGGTATTCCGGGATCGACTTCAATCCGGACAACGTGGAGATCTCGTTCGGTGAACTGCCGGTGTTGCGCCGGAACTACGAAATCGTTCTTGACGAAGAGAAAGCGAAGGATTTGCTCCTGAAAGACAATGTCATGATCGTAGTCAATTTGAATCAGGGAAGTCAGTTCGCCCGGTTCTGGACCTGTGATCTCACAAAAGAGTACGTCCACATCAATGCGAGCTACCGATCATGATCGACCCTGCGAAGAAAGAAGAAGTACTCATTGAGGCGTTGCCGTATATCCAGACGTACGAAGGGAAGACGTTCGTCATCAAGTACGGCGGCGCCGTCATGACCGAAGAACGGCTGAAGCAGACATTCGCAAAGGACGTGACCATTCTGCGAAAGATCGGTATCAACATCATCATTGTCCATGGTGGGGGAAAAGAAATCACCGCGACCGCCGAGACGCTTGGTATCCCTACAACCTTTGTCGACGGGCAACGCTTCACGGATGAGAAAATGATTGAAGTTGTTCTGATGGTGCTGGCGGGTCAAATCAACAAGGAAATTGTGAACCTGATCAACACCAACGGGGGGAACGCGATCGGCCTGTGCGGGGTGGACAACATGTTACTTAAGGCGCGTAAGTTGGCAACTGATGGAAAAGACCTCGGCCTCGTTGGCGAGATTACTTCCGTGAATGTTCCGTTTCTGAGTTTGTTGCTGCAGAACGGCATGATGCCGGTGATTGCGCCCATCGGCGTTGGCGATGGTGGGCAGCTGTACAATATCAATGCCGATCTGGCGGCAGGAGCTGTCGCTGCTGCGTTGAAAGCCGAAAAGCTGGTGTACCTGAGTGACACAGAAGGCGTCCTGGTCAAGGAAAAACTCGTTTCGTCGATGACCAAGAATGAAGCGAACAAGTTCATCGCTCAGGGTGACATTTTTGGTGGCATGATTCCAAAAGTTACCTCCGCGTTTGATACGCTGGATGCCGGTGTGAGCAAGGTCCATATTATCGACGGTCGGATCAAGCATTCGTTGCTTCTTGAGATTTTCACAGACGAGGGAATTGGCACTCAGATGGTTCACGAGTCATAACCAACAGGCAGAGCTCTATGAACAAGCAAAACAGACAATTCACGATCAAGCAGATCATTACGCATCAGGTAATCTCGAGTCAGGATGAACTCTGTCAGGCTCTCGCAAAGGCCGGATTTGCCGTGACGCAGGCAACGTTGTCACGCGACATGAAGGAGCTTGGCATTGCACGGGTCAACACCGCGGCGGGACATCGGTACATTCTTCATGTGGAAAGTGAAGAACGACGGCTAACGTCGATGATCGGGTACGAAATCGAGAGCATCGACGCGAATGAAAGCATGATTGTCATCAAGACCCTGCCTGGACGGGCTCAGGGAGTTGCGGAGATCATCGATAGCGTGCGTGATCCTGCGGTTCTCGGTACGTTGGCGGGAGACAATACCATCTTTGTGACGCCGTCATCCGTCACGAAGATTCCGGAGATTCAGAAGCTGCTGAAGAATCTGATGACGCAGAAGTAACTTGAAGTTGCTTAACAATCGGGACGTTGTTATTGATCATTCGTTTGCGCTTACTTTGAGGAGACAACCGTGAAGAAACAAAGAATTGCCGTGGCGTATTCTGGCGGCCTTGACACATCCGTCATCGTCAAATGGCTGCAGGAAAAATATAACGCAGAAGTCATTACCGTCACAGGAAACCTAGGCCAGAAGAAGGAATTGACCGGAGTTCCGGAGAAGGCGTACAAGACAGGTGCCAAGAAAGTGTATGTACAGGACCTGAGAGATGAATTCGTTGAAGACTACATCTTCCCCGCGCTCAGAGCTGGTGCGCTCTACGAGTTCACCTATCCCATGGCAACCTCGATTGGCAGACCGCTGCTTGCAAAATCATTGGTGGATGTGGCACGGCGGGAGCGTTGCACTGCTGTGGCGCATGGCTGCACAGGGAAGGGCAATGACCAGGTCCGATTTGAGGCGGCAATTGCTGCACTCGCTCCGGATCTCAAGGTGCTTGCGCCGCTGCGCGACTGGGAGTTCAAATCGCGCGAAGAGGAAATTGCGTATTGCGAGAAACACGGAATCCCGGTGTCCGCGACGAAGAAGAACCCATATTCAATCGACGAAAATGTATGGGGAACGGCCATCGAGTGCGGAGTTCTCGAAGATCCCATGGTAGAACCTCCGCAGGATGCGTTCCAGAGAACCGTTTCTCCCCAAGAAGCCCCCAACAAGCCGACGACAGTAACGATAGAATTCAAGCACGGTGTACCCGTCGCGCTTGAAGGAAAAAAACTCTCAGGCTTTGAAATCATCGATACGCTGAATGACATTGGAGGGCAAAACGGTGTAGGACGGCTCGATTTGATTGAGAACAGGTTGGTGGGAATTAAATCCCGGGAAGTGTACGAAGCACCCGCCGCGGTCATTTTGCACTTCGCACACAGGGAATTGGAACGTCTCACACTGGACAAGGAGGTCACGCATTATAAAGCGAAGCTTGCACAAGATTATGCGGACCTCATCTACAACGGTCTCTGGTTTACGCCACTGCGGGTTTCCCTGGATGCATTTGTGAATGAGACGCAAAAGACTGTCAATGGAGTCGTGAAGATCAAACTGTACAAAGGAAATGTCGATATAGCAGGACGATCGTCTGCGAACTCGTTGTATGACATGAAATTGGCAACATATACGGAAGAAGATACGTTCGATCACAAAGCGAGCGAAGGATACATCAAGATTTACTCGCTCCCGGCGAAAACGTTCTATCAAGTGAATCCCAGAGGGCTTTTGAAGAAACGTGCACTCAAACGCAAACTGAAGAAAGCCGCTTCAAAATAGGAGGGGACGCAAACCGCAGAAACGAACAAGAACAGAGCCGGTGAGAAATCATCGGCTCTTTCGTTTTTTGGATAGAAGACCGTCATCTCACATTGAATTCATAGGCAGATGACGGCCTTCTTCCTGAGGAGCCCGCCCCCGCCTTGACGCTCAGAGGCAGATTCAGTAGCTTACAATAAACTCACTCGAGATCCCTGCTATGCGCCGTCGTTGCAATTTCGACATCTCACTCATGCTTCTGCTTTGTCTCCTGCCGGGCATTTGGTTGCAGGCCCAGGAGACAACGGTCTCTGTGGCAAGCCTCATCAGACAAGCCGATTCGCTTCTTGTATTACGAAAACCCGCCGCGGCAGAAGAACTGTATCAAACTGCACTTTCTATCAATAGTGTATCGCTACCCGCATTGATTGGAGTTGGGAAAGCGTCATTGGCGGAACGGTCGTGGTCAGCGGCAGTTGATGCTTTCGAACAAGCGTCAGAGATTGACACAAGCAGTCTTGATGCCCGCTACTATCTGGGCTGTGCGTATGCGGAGCTTGGACGATCCCGGTATCTTATTGAACAACTGCTGGGTTTCTTTTTTCAATCGAGTTTCGACAAAGCAAAGTCACATCTCG
>JAPLFP010000169.1 GCA_026390585.1 Ignavibacteriales bacterium
ATATTGCACTGTCGAGGGCGTCGATCGTCGAGCATGTCAAGGGTATGTTGAAGCTGCAGAAGAAGGGATCTGTCGTGTTCGACTACGGCAACAATATTCGCGGCGAGGCCGAGGCGAATGGATTGAAAAACGCATTTGCCATTCCCGGTTTTGTTCCTGAATACATCCGGCCGCTCTTTTGTGACGGCAAAGGCCCCTTCCGCTGGGCCGCCTTATCGGGGGAGCCCGAAGATATCTACCGAACTGATCGCGCGATCCTTGAAACGTTTCCTGAAAACAAACCGCTCTGCAATTGGATCGAGAAGGCTCAGAACCAGATAGCGTTTCAGGGCCTTCCCGCGCGCATCTGTTGGTTGGGATACGGTGAGCGGGCAAAAATGGGCAAGATTTTCAATGATCTTGTCGCGCGCGGTGAAGTCAAGGCTCCCATCGTCATTGGTCGCGACCATCTTGACTGCGGCAGCGTTGCTTCACCAAACCGTGAGACGGAAAAGATGAAGGACGGAAGTGACGCCATAGCCGATTGGCCTATCTTGAACGCTTTGCTGAACGCTGTCGGCGGAGCAAGCTGGGTGAGTGTCCATCATGGTGGCGGGGTCGGAATCGGTCTCTCCATCCATGCGGGCATGGTGGTTGTCTGCGACGGAACAAAAGAGGCAGAAGAACGAATACAGCGAGTCTTGACATACGACCCCGGCATGGGGATTGTCAGGCACGCAGATGCGGGCTATGAGAGAGCTATCAAGAACGCGAAGGCTTGGGGAGTCAAGATTCCCATGCTTCACTAACGATGAAATGAGGATTGCGTGAAGTCTCTTCCGAAAAAGAAGGCAACCACAAGAAAGAAAGCGCCTGCCAGGACAAAGGGCACCCAACGAGGACTCGCGTCCGCAAAAAGAGCACTCCGGCAACAAGCAGAACGCTATCGGGAGCTCGTCGAGAGCGCCACGGACATCATTTACCGGGCTGATCCCCGCGGTTGCTTCACATACGCCAATCCAATTGCCCTGCGCGTCATGGGCTACTCAGAGAAGGAGCTCATCGGCAGACGATATCTTGATCTCATCCTGCCCGAATTCAGAACCGAAGCCGAGCGGTTCTACAAACTCCAGGTGATTCAGGGAACACCCAACACGTATTTTGAATTTCCGGTTCAGACCAAGACGGGGGATGTGATCTGGCTCGGTCAAAACGTTCAGCTCTTGAAACGAGCCGGCCGGGTGATCGGCGTTCAGGCTGTTGCGCGTGATATTACCAAACAGCGTCTTGCCGAGGAAGAGAGGGACCAGTTCTTTGCGCTCTCACTTGACCTGCTCTGCCTCACCGGCTTTGACAGTTACTTCAAACGTGTAAATCCGGCATGGCAGAAGATTCTCGGCAGCAACAACGACGAACTCCTCAGTAAACCATTTTTTGAGTTTGTCCACTCGGAAGATCGAAGCAAAACAGAGGACGAATTTCGTCGCGCAGTCCAGGGCGGCCATGGGGTGGGGTTCGCTACCCGATTCCGGTGCAGTGACGGTTCATACAAATGGATTGAATGGAGTGCGACAGCAGACAGCAAACGGCAATTGGTCTACGCCGTCGGCCGTGATGTGACCGAGCGAATGCGCATTGAGGCGGAGGTCAAAGAAAGCGAATTCCGATACCGAATCCTGGCAGACAACGCAACCGACATCATCTCCAGGCTCAGTCCGGATGGAATTTATCTCTACGTTTCGCCGGCATGCAATCAGCTCCTGGGGTACGAACAGAAAGAAATGATAGGGCGTTCTGCACTCAATTTCTTCCATCCCGACGATCGCGTCAAAGCGCAAATTGCTCAGCACAAAGACAAGGATCTTCCGGAGGTTTTTACCAATGTCTATCGTCTCCGCTGCAAAGATGGATCCTACCTCTGGGTTGAGTCGACGAGCACAAACGTCATGGACGGATCGACCGGCAGAACGACAGAGTTCATCACCGTCTCTCGCGATATCACCCTTCGAAAGGAGACGGAACAGAGTCTTGCTGAAAGTGAGCAGCGCCTTGCACAAATCATCGAGACCGTGCGGGAAGGTATTACGCTGAGCGATGAGCAGGGACATTTTGAAATATTCAACTCGGCGATCGAGCAGCTCACGGGGTACACGATGGCAGAGGCGAATGCCAGCGGTGATTTTTCCAAGGTCCTCTACCCGGATGAGAACCGTCGCCAGCAGGCCCTTGATGGCCTGAAGACCCTTCTTGAAGGACGCCGCCTATCGGAACAGGAGACAACGATTACACCGAAGAAGGGAGAGGAACTGACGCTGCTTGTCACAACGACCCTTGCTGAATTCCGGGGTCGGCGGATGTTCCTGAGTGCCTATCGAGACATCACGGAGCGGAAGAAAGCGGGGGAAGCGCTCAAGCGCGCGAAAGAATCTGCCGAGGAAGCGAGCCGGGCAAAATCGGAATTTCTTGCAGTGATGAGTCATGAAATCCGCACGCCGATGAACAGCGTCGTCGGCATGACCGACCTCTTGCTTCAAACATCTCTAACGAAGGAGCAACGCGAGTTCGCCGAGACAATCCGGGTCGGCGGCGAATCACTTCTGACTGTCATCAATGATATTCTCGACTTCTCGAAAATTGAGTCTGGAAAAATCGAGTTCGAAGAGCGACCTCTCGAGCTCAAGACGTGTATTGAAGAAGTGCTCGACCTCCTTTCGCACAAAGCGCTCGAGAAGGGACTTGATCTGATCTATTGGATTGATCCCAATGTCCCGCCCTACATCATCGGTGACGTGCTGCGCCTTCGTCAGATCCTTATCAATCTCGTCAATAACGCCATCAAGTTCACCGATCGGGGTGAGGTGTTTGTCTCAGCGACTCTCTCGTGGAAACTCGGAGACCAACTCGCGCTCAAGTTCTCAGTGAAGGATACAGGTGTTGGCATTTCCGCGGACAAAGTGGATCGATTGTTCAAGGCGTTCTCGCAGGTCGATTCCTCAACGACCCGGAAGTATGGCGGCACGGGGCTTGGACTCGCCATTTCTCAACGATTGACGGAACTGATGGGGGGCAATATCTGGGCAGAGAGCGAACCCGGGAAAGGGTCCACGTTCAACTTCACCATCAAATCCTCATCCCCGCCTGCCGACATGATGCTTCCGAAGGTGTACCTGAGAAGCAAAGTCCCGGAGTTGAGCGGAAAGCGAGTTCTCGTGGTGGACGACAACGAGACAAATCTCATGATTCTTCGAATGTACTGCGAGAATTGGGGGATGCTGCCGCGGACAAGTACCTCACCCCACAAAGCGTTGGAGTGGGTACGAAAAGGTGATCCATTTGATGTTGCCATTCTCGATATGATGATTCCTGAGATGGATGGGCTGGCGCTTGCGAGGGAACTACGAACTCTGAGGTCACCGGAATCCCTGCCCATGATCCTTTGCTCATCATCGGGCCAATCAGCGATCGACTCGGATTCTGGCAATTTGTTCTCAGCAATCCTGACAAAGCCAATAAAACAAGACCAGCTTTTCGAGACCGTGATGACAGCGGTTACTGGCGTGACACAGGCCATCAAGAAAGCTCCATTGGCGGCGACGAAGGCACCAACGGAGCTATTACCTCTCTCGATTCTGGTGGCGGAAGACAATCCTGTCAATCAGAAGCTCCTCGTGCGCGTTCTCCAGCAACTCGGCTATACTGCAGATCTTGCCGCCAACGGAGTTGAGGTTCTGAAAGCTGTCGGCAAGAAACGCTACAACATTGTTTTCATGGATGTACATATGCCGGAGATGGATGGGTTGGAAGCGACGCGCAAAATCGTGAATAGTGCAAAACAGGGAGAGCGGCCCGTCATCGTCGCAGTGACGGCAGATGCCCTCCAGGGGGACCGGGAAAAGTGCATTGAAGCAGGCATGGACGACTACATCACCAAGCCTATCCGAGTTGCCGATATACAAGCCGTACTGGAACGGTGGGGAAAAGCTGCGGATGAGCGAACCAAGGGGTTAATGCCGCGCCCTGCCTCAGCGGACCTGGGACCGCTCGAGCAGGAGATGATGAAGCGAATGCATCAACTGGGTATCGAGACCGACTTCGCATTCATGATCGAACTCATTGACACCTATGCTCCATCGTTTGAGAAACAGTTTGCATTGCTGGTGGAGGCTTGTTCGAAGAGAGATGCGCACAACCTGCATCAGGCCGCTCATTCTCTTAAAGGTGCAGGCCTGAATATCGGAGCGGCGGAGTTCGGTGCACTCTGTAAGAAGATCGAAGACCTCACGTTTGAAAACGACTTTGAATCCGTTGGGAACATGATCGCAACTCTCAAGCAGGAAAAGCAGAACCTGCTCCGCGCGCTGCAGGTTGTCAAGGTCAGGCTTTCCGAACAGCTGGCACACACCGGGAGGTAAGCGGCGGTGCGATACGTCATCATGGGGACAGGCGGTGTTGGAGGTTTCTTCGGGGCGAAACTCGCCGCCGCAGGCGAGGATGTCTGGTTCGTCGCCCGCGGCAAACACCTCGACGCAATGAAGGAGCATGGACTCAAGGTGACATCAACGGTGGGGACATTCACCATTCCACCCGAGAAAGTCACCGGCAACCCGGCGGCAATTGGGGACGCAGATGTTGTTCTCTTCTGTGTGAAAGCATACGACACGGAAGTTGCAGCCCGACAGATCTCTCCGCTGCTGCATGAAGACTCTATCGTCCTGTCGCTTCAGAATGGAGTCGACAACGCCGAAAAGATCCGGCAACAGTTACGCCGCGGCCTCGCCTATGCGGGCGCAGCATACATTTCTGTTCGAATCACAGCTCCCGGAGAAATTACGGAGAGCGGCGGATTTCAACGCATTGTCTTTGGCCCGACAAGCGGGCCAACAGTCTCACGTGCCAGCGATATCCATGCTGGCTTTCTGCGAGCGAGCATCAAGTGTGATCTTCACGACAATATCGAGAAGGAATTGTGGAGAAAGTTCATATTCATCGCCTCGATGGGAGCATTGACGGCCCTTTCTCGCCTGACACACGGAGAAATACTGTCTAACCCGAAGAGCCTTTCGCTGATGTTCGATGCCATGCGCGAGATTCAGTCCATCGCGTGGAAGCTCGGGATCGACGTCGAGCCTGTTGACGAAACAAAAGTCCTCGAAGGTCTGAAGCGGTTTGACCCTGACACCCGATCCTCAATGTACTTCGATCTTGCCTCAGGAAGACCTATGGAAATCGAAGCCCTCAATGGGACTGTGGTCCGCTTTGGCGAGCAACTGGGAATACCAACGCCGATCCACCGTGTGATCTACGCTTCGCTTCTCCCGCATCATCTCAAGCACGTACAGCAGCGCACATCAATGTAACTCCTGTCTTTTCCGACGATGGTTCCATCTGATACGTTTCCACAAATTGGTCTCTGTGAGAATTGTCGTTTTGCAGCGACAGTCAAGAACGCACGCGGCAGCGTTTTCTTCCTCTGTGAGCGATCCCATTCCGATTCGCGATACGCGCGATATCCGAGACTGCCTGTTCTCGTTTGCGCTGGATATGCTGTTCGCGAAAGCGGCAATTCTCAACCGGATCTACCTACCTCTGCTTGATTCTTATAGCACTTCTTTGTTTCTTGCTGGCAAAATTTCCTTCGCGTTTCTTTGTGGTTAGATTCAAGCCGCAGGGGCTGCAAAGAGCCGCAAAGTTTTTTTGAGACACCTACGAGCACCTTGACACGCAAGCACCCTGTGCAGAACCGAAGCACTACGATGAACTCATAGCAAAGGGGTCGAGCCACTGGGGCGAGGTTCTGCAAGGTTCCCGAAATCCCCAAATCTGGCGTGATCCGAAGTCCATGACATCATGGGGCGAAAAGTCCGGACGATATAGAACAGCGAATTGAGGGCTTGCGTACACATTGATCGAATGGCTAATCGAGATGACACTGGGAATCAACTTGCTGATGGTATGCATTTGAATGCTTTGAACACTACAGGCAGTGCGACGACCTCCCTTCTTGTTCTACACACAAGAACAAACTAGACCCGTGCAGAAGATGGCAGATATCTGGTACAACAGAATTAGCATTAAGCACAAATACTTTGGTATGTGGATGTTATTCTCAGCATCAACGCTTTCTATTCTAGCAATGGTTGGTATCAACAGGCCCTTCTGGGGAGATGAAAGCCATTATTTTGAGACCATAAAACTCTTTGGACAATCAGCTTACCCGAATATTTTGTCTGATTATCCAGAAGCTACGCCACCATTGTTTTATATGCTGTTTGCGGCATTGGGAAAAGTTGTCGGATACACTCTCGTTTCTTTCAGAATTATTTCTTTGGCAATTGCATTCATCGTGTCCGTATTGATGTTTGTGCTCGGCCAGCAATGTATCGGAGACGCTCGGAAGACCTTTATACTTTGTATTATTGTCATGCTTAATCCATATTTCTTAGGTTTGAGTCTTTTTGTGTTTAATGATATGGTGGCCTTGCTTTTCCTTTTGGCTTCGGCGGTCTGTTTCATCAATAATCGATATTTGTTTTCGGCAATGTTTCTTGGATTTGGATTGCTTTGTCGCCAGTATGTGGTTTTTGCCCTGTGTGCGATGTGGTTTACCACATTCTTGGAATCCTTCCATTCGCACAACTGGAAAGCGATAAGACGATTTACTGTCTATTTGGCTATTGCAGTGTTGCCATTGGCGTTTCTCATGGTTCTTTGGGGCGGAGTAGCGCCTCCTATGGGAACACAGAAATGGATTGTCTATGGAGGGCAACGTTGGAATCCTCAATCATTCATTATGTACGTTGCATTTTCGGGATTGTATTTATTTCCGCTAGTCATTGTATCCATCAAAGAGCAATTCAAGATAAATCGGATTCTCTTTGCATCAATACTACTCGGATTGTTATCTTTCCTTTATCGCATAGAGGCGTCAATCGTCGCTCAGAGGCAGATTAACCAGGATACCGTGGGGCTTGCACACAAAGCAATCGTTTTTCTCGTTGGTCATGGATTCTTTGAGTCTGTCATTCTTTTTGTAGCAACGAGCTTTGGGTTTTGGATTCTTTTGACATTGCTTCAAACGGATCTACGGAGAATGAGAATCAGACATGTAAGAAAGGAGAGTATGCTTTCCTTTAGTTTCTATTTCTTCCTTTTCGTCATGCCGTTTTCCTATCAACACTGGGAAAAATATCTTATTCTTGTGTTACCGTTTGTTGCTATAGGGTGGATGTGTATGCACAGAGAAGAGAAGGCCGAGAACACCTCAGACAACATTCTACCGGCGCAGCTTGTCTGAGGGAATGAGATTTCTGATAACCAATACGTTCCGGTTTATAAATCGAATTGTTCGAGAAGCCCAAACGACTTCATCTTGAGGAGATCTCTCAACAGTCGATCATTGACGAAATCAAGAAACGATTTGAGATTGTTGAGCATCATTCCTTCTGCCCGTTCTGGTTCTACCTTGCGGCAAAGGTACGAGTCCCGGCTACATGGAAATATCCAATCGCGCGATTCTTCAGGTCTTTCGATAACGTGATCTCCGGGCTGCACATTGCCCGGGGTGCTTACGTCTTGATCGTGGCGCGGAATACATTCTCATCATAGTGAGTCACATCATGCAACTGCTCATTAGTAACATCAAACAGCTTGTCACAGTCGACAGCGGCGGAAAACCAAACAAGTCCGGTCGCGCGATGCGCGATATCGGAGTTCTCGAGAACGCATCGGTTCTCGTTGAGAATGGAATCATTTCCTGGATCGGGAATGCCTCTGATTTCACCAATACCCTCGAACCAGACGCCGACGTTCTGGATGGATCGTCCTATGTCGCACTCCCCGGCTTTGTGGACTCGCACACACACGCCCTCTTTGGCGGCAGCCGCGAGAACGAGTTTGCTCTCAGAGCAGAGGGAAGAACGTATCAGGAGATCGCATCACAGGGGGGCGGGATTTTGAGCTCGGTGAACGCGACGCGCTCTGCGACGAAAAAAGAACTCAAAAAAGCAACAAGCAGACGACTCGACGCCATGATGAAACACGGCACGACGACAGTCGAGATCAAGTCTGGGTACGGCTTGAGCGAGGACAGCGAGATCAAAATGCTCGAAGCGATCACTGAGCTTGCCGACGAGCACTATGCAACGATACGATCAACCTTCCTCGGGGCACATGCCTTTCCACCCGAATTTAGAGATCGCCACGCAGAGTATATAGACCTGCTCTGCGACCGGTTGCTCCCTTACATCTCCAAGCGAAAGCTGGCTCAATTCTGTGACGTGTTTTGTGAAGTTGGGTACTTTTCTCTCGACGAATCCCGCCGAATCCTGGAAAAGGCCCAATCGTTTGGACTTGCTCTCAAGCTTCATTCGGACGAATTCAATTCGATTGGCGGCACCCGGCTGGCAGCTGAACTGCAGGCCACGTCGGTTGATCACCTGGAACACATCTCCGACGATGCCATCGGGCATTTGAAGCAGGGGAAAACGGTTGCGGTGCTTCTCCCAGGAGTATCATTTTTCCTCAAGAATCCCTATGCTCCCGCCCGAAAGCTAATCGATGCCGGCATTCCCGTCGCCATCGCTTCAGACTTCAATCCCGGCTCCTGTATGTCCTTCTCGATGCCGCTTATGATGAGCATTGCCTGTACGCAGATGTCCATGACACCGGAGGAAGCGATTACAGCTACAACCTTGAATGGTGCTGCAGCGCTCGGCCTCTCTGACCAGGTTGGTAGTATCGAGGTCGGCAAACGCGCGGACATAATCCTTTACGAAATCCTGAACTATCGCTATCTTGCGTATCACTTTGGTGTCAATCTCGTTGCAAAAGTCATCAAGAATGGCACCATTCTCGAGTTTTGAAGAAAGCGCCTAGCCCCGATGTCACCCCGAAATGACCCTGAGCGCAGCGAGCTTTTTTGCGCGCGAAGTCGAAGGGTGTTTGGGGTCTCAAAACAAGGTCCCGACCAAATACATGTCGGGACGACAGAATAGGAACCATGCTCCATCTGAAACCAATACCAGACCATCACCTATGAAACGTATCGTTGAATGTGTGCCGAATTTCAGTGAAGGACGCGACGCAAAGACAATTGAGGCGATTGCCGGGAGTATTCGAGGAGTAGACCATGTCAAGCTCCTGAGCGTTGAACCGGATAAGGACTACAATCGGTGTGTTGTGACCTTCGTCGGTGAGCCAGATGCCGTTGCCGAGGCAGCATATCGCTCCACGAAGGCCGCTGCAGAGCGCATCGACATGAGCACTCACAGGGGGGAACACCCTCGCATCGGAGCGGTTGATGTCGTTCCTTTTGTCCCAGTCGCAGGCGTAACCATGGAAGAATGTGTGAAGCTCGCAAACTCGTATGGTGCCCGGGTTGCGAAGGATCTCAACATTCCCATCTATCTCTATGAGAGTGCTGCCCGTTCACCTGAGAGAACAAATCTGGCGACGATTCGGAAAGGGGAATATGAGGGATTGCGGCAAAAGCTGCAGGACCCCGCGTGGAAACCTGACTATGGATCAACGGAGTTCAACGTACATTCCGGCGCGACGGTAACGGGGGCGCGCAAGTTCTTGATCGCATACAACGTCAATCTCAATACGCCGGACGCATCCATTGCTCAGGAGATCGCTCTCCGGATCCGCGAGAGCGGCCGGCCGCTAAAGAATGCGACCGGTGAAGTCGTGAAGAACGAAAAAGGCGAGTCGGTGAAAGTGCATGGAACCCTGAAGGCAGTCAAGGCAATGGGTGTCTTCCTCGAGCGATTCAACATCGCTCAGGTGTCGATCAATCTGGTCGACTTCGAAACAACTCCTCCCCACGTTGCATTCGAAGAAGTCGTGAAGCAGGCGCGTTCGCTAGGGAGCGAGGCCACCGGCAGCGAGATTGTCGGACTGACTCCTCTCAGTGCGTTGCTCATGGCGGGACGTTTCTATGCAGGATCAGCCGGGGCGAGCAAGATAACCGAACAGGAACTTATGGCGCTCGCTATCGACAGACTTGGGCTCAGCCAACTGGAGCCGTTTGTCCCGGGCAAAAAGGTGATTGAGTTTATGCTGTGAGACAGACTCGAAACACGAATTTCGAAATCCGAATCTCTAAATCCCAAACAAATTCGAAGAACCAAGCACGAAATCCAAAACAAAATCCAAACTCCAAATCTTCAAATTCGAAATCCTGACACACAATCAACATCGCACTTTCGGCTTCGGATTTCGATATTGGAATTTCGGATTTCAGTTTGTTGTTTCTGATTTGTCCCGCTCTTGGATTCCGCAACTAGGCGGGATTCAAAAGCGGAATTTGATTTTTCGATATTAAGTTTTCGTATTTGTGTCATATCTATCCGAAGGTAATTCTTATGCTGATCGACAAAACCGTCTCCCAATTCCTCGATGAACTTGCCTCAAACTCACCAGCCCCGGGCGGAGGCAGCGTTGCTGCCCTTGCCGGCGCTGTCGGAGCCGCACTCACTTGATTGCCGAAGGGGACTGAGCCAGAGCAGGCAACACGTTCGGCCGCCATCCAGGAGGCGACAAAAGCAGCGACATTGGTTCCCCTGAGCGTCATGCGCACGTGTGAAAAAGCACTTCTCCACGCCCGAACGGTCGCTCAAGAAGGAAACAAGAATTCCGCTTCAGATGCCGGAGTTGCGGCATTGATGCTTCAGGCGAGTTGCGCAGGTGCGTCGCTGAATGTACGCATAAACCTGAGTGGGCTGAAAGACGCCGAATTCGTCCAGCAGGTTGCACAGCAATCCGCTGAAATCGTCCGGAACGTGGAAACAACGACGCGAGAGGTGTTGACGGAAGTGGAGAAATCACTTGGCGTGTAAAAGGCAGAAGTCCGACTTCTGCAAGGGAACAGTAAAAGAAATCGGACTCTTACTTGTTCTGTTTCTATTCTTGGTCAGGATCGTAGTCCAACGGCAATGCATCCGCCACACGTTTCCAAGCCCAGTACCCTGAGATCGTCGTCGGGAACCAATCTTTGATGAGCCCGCGAGAATCGATCGTCACCGCATCGTAGTTCAGTCTGATCCACGAAACCTGCGCATCTGATCCCTTCTTTCGCAATAGATCGTATCCAATCTCCACTGGTTCACGAAAATACTCCACCTCGAGGAACCCCTTGAACTTCAGCATTTTCTCGTGGCTCTTTGGACCTTCCGAGAGGATATCCGCTTCGCTCACGGTCAGCAGTGCGCGTGGGTCTGAAGCGCTCACCGAAAGACCGGACGATAGCCTGATGATGAATCCTTCGCGTTCCAATTCCCTGTTGAAGAGAGAAATCAGAAAATGACGAAGCGAACCATTGAACGCCCGATGTCGGTTTTCCTTCCAGAGCACAGTATCATCAGGCGACGATGGCTTCAATTCGGTATACTGCGGTTGACCTTCGAACATAAGCACCGGTCCCCGAGATAGTGCTACAAGTGTCGGAACAGACTCCTCTTCTCGAAACAAGGTGAGATAGTATTCGATGTGGTAACCGAGCCCCGGATTCTTAATTTGTAGAGGTTCTCGTACCGACGCGTTGAATGCGCCGTTCGCGTCCGTCTTGAAATCGAGCACCTCGGGATTCAATATTTTGCATTCTCTTGCATTCCTCGTTGTTCCGAGAAACAGCTTCCTGAACCTCTCAGCTCCTCTCTTCCACTCGACGGGGTCAGGTGCTGAAACCACCACTTCACTGAGCTCGACATTTGTGGCATGCAGTTCGAATTCAAATTCTGCCTTCCGCGATTCGGCGAGTGTCATCCGCATCAATCGCATGGTGTAACCGACTCTCGAGGTCACGATCTCGCATGGTCCGACGGGCACATTTCGAATCTGAAATCGACCGTTCTGATCTGTGCCGCAACCGAAGGTCGTGTTTGCAATGAAAACATTCGCGTTCTGAACCGGGATATGCGTTGAGTCATCAATCACCCGGCCTGAGACTGTGACGCGCGGTGTGATTTGAGAGAGCGATGAAGCACCTCCAACCATCATGAGCGCCAACCCCCAAGCGGATATGCGTCTCGCTGCGATCATCATGACTTTGACTGCTTGCCTCGATTGGAGTTTGCCTAAGACGGCGCAAGGAAGAGGTAAGAAACGTGTCGAAAAATGGATCATCGAAAACTGCCCGAGCTGACAGCGGTCGGTTTAGGTCTGCAATCTGCCTTCTGCCAGCTGTGACTGCTGTTGAATACTTCCCTCTTCATACTCCCTGCTTTGTACTCCCCCATCCCCCTACCACCGTCCCACCACCCAACTTACGGCAGAAATCGCCGCTGTTTCCGCTCGCAGCCGGCGCGGACCAAGTGAGATTGGTATGAATCCCTTCTCGCCTGAAAGGGTCACTTCATGATCAGAGAAGCCGCCTTCCGGGCCGATGACAATCAAGACGGATTTCAAATTGGGATGATGTTGGAGTACCGAGCCAATGAACTGTGACTGTTCGGTTTTTTCGTGGGGGATGAGCCGGAGAGAATACTCAAGAGCTCCGCCCAGCAAGGTCTCAAAGTCGGTCAGCGCGTCTATGTGTGGCAGGCGTGATCGCCCGCATTGTTTCATCGCAGAAAGAGCGATCTTCTCCAGGCGCGAGTGCTTTTCGCTTTTCGGTATGGTACGCTCACAGTGCAATGGCACAATCGTGCGAACTCCCAGCTCCGTCGCTTTCTCCACCAGGACATCAAACCGGGCGGGGTTTCGGAGAAGCGAGACCGCAAGTGTTATATCAATCCGCGGTTCGTTTGCGCGATGAAGCGTGCTGAGGATTTCACATTCCGCGTGTATCCGGTCGATGAGACGGATGACAGCTTCATAGGCTGTGTCAGCACCATCCACCAACATCACATGCTCCCCTTCCTTCTTTCTCACAACGCGAGAGAGGTGCTTGAACTCTTCTCCCAGTATAAGCGCAACGTTTCCGTGGATGTCTTTTGGATCAATGAAGAAATAGTCCATAGGTCAAAATGAGGCATGAAATCCGAGAATGAATTCGCCGCGCCCCTGCTGATTGAATGCGTACTCCGTGCGCAGAACGAAACTGTAGGGCAAGAGAAAGTGCAACCCAGCCCCATATCCGGAATACCATGGGACGTTTGAAAATGACTCAGTTCGATACCACGTCGCGCCGGCATCCGCAAAGAATGCCGCATAGAGACCGTATCGCCACACACTGAACTCGGGCGGCAACCCTGGCAGCGAAACAGTAAGATAACGCGGTTTGAAGACTCCCAGTCGCAACTCGACACTCCCGCCAAGTTGCTCTTCCCCTTCAAAGACGGTGGAGTAGCATCCTCGAATGCGGTCAAAATAGCCGAAGTACTCGTGCAAATACGAAGGAGAGCGGCCCCCACCGAGGAAGTTTCCAAAGCCTCTTACGCCGAGCGACATGTCGCTGCCGAGAGGCTGATATTTTCTGACGTCGATGTGATAGCGGAAGAGATCGATGACCGACTCGCCAAGCCCATACTTCGTGGCTGCAAGGGAGATGAAGTCCCCGTCGAGCGGATATTCACGGATATCCCGTTTGTCATAGAGCAGGCCTGCGCTCAAAACGACATAGTGGTCTCTTCCATCTGGCGAGAGCGTTGCGCCCTGCTGCGTGTCGTCCACCATCCACTCATCGTAGCCGACAAGACCTGTCAGCGTAGTGAAAAGTCCGAAGCGCTTTCCTAACGAAGCGTAGCCTGAAAGGATCTGTTGGTCGTATTCGCCCTGAGATGTGTTTTGATTTCGCATATGGGTGAAACCAAGCTGCAACTGCAAGAACAGATCATCATCATCGGTCAGTTTTGGATTCCGATACGAAAGGTTGTACCAAGGATCAAAACCAAAGGCGCCCGACGCCATGAGTTTTTCGTTGCGCCCCCTGAAGTTCTGATGAATCAGCCCGGCACCGTAGTAGACATTTTTGATGTCATGGTACTTGAACCCAATGATCGGAAAGGGAAAGATATACCAGCGCTCAGAGACCTTGACCGTAACGGTCGCTTCATTTCCGTCAGCAGTGTAGTCGACATCGACTTTGTTAAAGAGCTGCAAGCTGTAGATCCTTTTCTGGTCCTGTTCGAGCGCAGCGACATTGAGAGGCGAACCCGCCTTGATGCTCATCTCCCGCAGAATGACATGATCTTTCGTGATCTCGTTTCCAACGATCACAATCTTCATGACCGTCAAAGAAGAATCCGCGCGTGGAGAAGCATGAAGACGCGGACAGAGCACGTTTCCGAGGACAAGCAATGCAACAACGTATGTTCCAACGGTTCTTCTCATCCTCAGATCAGTCTCGGCCGATTCTCTCTGTTGTTGAATTCTGTCCCATTATCTGAGCCCCCCATGCGCAGCGCAATATTCTCATGTACGTCAAAAAACCCCTTCCGACGCGCTGGAAGGGGTCCCTGTTAAGCGAGAAACCACCTACCGCACCAATCTTCGATAATCGACAGCAATACAGCGGTCCATGATCACCTGAATTCCGGCCTGCTCTGCCTTCTTCGCTGCTTCGGCGTTCACCACACCGAGCTGCATCCACACAGTCTTTGCTCCTGTCGCAATCGCTTCATCGATAATCGGCAGAACTTCATCGGGATTCCGGAAAATGTCCACGATATCCACCGGCGACCCAATCGACGTGAGGTCAGGGTAGCACTTCATTCCGAGAACCTCCTGATAGACAGGGTTCACCGGGATGACTGTATACCCTTTCGCCGCAAGAAATGCAGCGATGGTCCCGCTGTCGCGCCCGGGCTTCGGTGACGCCCCGACAACGGCAATAGTCCGGGCTTTGCGCAAGATGGTTTCAACTGCCTTGTCGTCTTCGATCGGCATAACACACTCAAAGTCTAGAGGGACGAACGGCAAACACAAAGTCGTCCCGAAATGGTTTTGTTCGGGGCCTCGTTTTTAGACCCCGAGCAGAAGTCCCGCTCCTCAGGATTCCGCTCATCGGCGGTTCCGCTTCCCAGAATCCCGCTCACAAGCGGAATCCAAAAAACGGGAGATTCACAAAGCGGAACGTCTCGGGGTGACATGATCGCATTAGCGCTTCTACAGCAAAAACTGAGTTATCGTCTGGGTCCCTAGTGTGATTCGCGTTCAACGTATTCTTCGATAGGAGGACAGAAGCAGATGACGTTCCTGTCTCCATAGGTGTTGTTGATACGCCCAACAGCAGGCCAGAACTTCCGCGTGACAAGAGAGAGGACGGGATACGCCGCTTTCGCGCGCGCGTAGGGATGTTTCCAATCATCTGCGGCGATCGCCTGCGCTGTGTGAGGTGCATTTTTCAGAACGTTGTCGGAGCGATCAGCGTTCCCGTCAATAATTTCCTGGATTTCTCTCTTGATCGAAATGAGGGCATCTGCGAATCGGTCGAGCTCGGCTTTTGACTCGCTCTCCGTCGGTTCAATCATCATCGTGTCGTGAACCGGGAAGGATACGGTCGGCGCATGGAACCCATAGTCCATAAGCCGCTTGGCGACATCCTCAACCTCAACACCGGCCAATTCCTTGAAATGTTTCATGTTAAGGATAAACTCGTGCCCTACTCTTCCGTTCTTCCCCTTGTAGAGCACCGGGTAGTGTTTCTCAAGACGGGCTTTCAGGTAGTTCGCGTTGAGGATTGCGAACTCTGTCGCTTTCGTCACCCCGGACGTCCCCAACATTTTGATGTACGCGTAGGAGATGAGAAGTATGCTCGGGCTTCCCCAAGGGGCGGCCGAGACAGCATGGATCGACTTGCTCCCTCCGACCTTGACCACAGGGTGACCAGGAAGGAACGGCGCAAGATGAAGTGCAACACAAATCGGACCCATACCCGGACCACCGCCGCCGTGCGGAATCCCATAAGTCTTGTGGAGGTTGATATGGCAGACATCTGCGCCAATCACACCGGGGCTTGTGAGACCGACTTGTGCATTCAGATTGGCACCATCCATGTAAACCTGTCCTCCGTTCTCATGGACGATCGCGCAAATTTCTCTGATCTCTTCTTCAAAAACTCCGTGCGTGGATGGATACGTCACCATCAATGCGCCGAGGGTGTCTTTGTACGCTGCCGCTTTCGCCTGCAGATCTCCAAGATCGATATTTCCATTGTTGTCACACGCCACCACGACAACTTTGAATCCGGCCATAACTGCGCTTGCAGGATTCGTTCCGTGGGCGGATGAAGGAATCAAGGCAACGTTGCGATGTCCGTTTCCTTTGTCCGCATGATACGCTCTGATGACCATCAAGCCAGTGAATTCACCCTGGGCGCCCGAGTTCGGTTGAAGCGACGCAGCCGAGAATCCCGTCATGGCGCAGAGATCTTTTTCAAGTTCACGGAAAATGTGGTGGTATCCCTCAGCCTGGTCGGCAGGAACGAACGGGTGAAGTTGTCCAAATTCCGGCCAGCTCACGGGCATCAATTCGGTCGCAGCGTTAAGTTTCATCGTACACGAACCGAGAGGAATCATGGAATATGCAAGGGACAGGTCTTTCGTCTCAAGTCCTTTGATGTACCTCATCATTTCAGTTTCAGAGTGGTACATGCTGAACACCGGATGTGTCAGGTACGCACTCGTCCGCTGAAATCCATCAGGAAATTGAACGTCAAGGGAAACATATCGCTTTGCAACCTCCACATTTGGGGCTGTGACACCCTTTGCACGTGCGAAGAGCGCTTTGAGGACTTCGATATCATCGGCATCCGTCGTCTCATCGACTGAAATACCGATGTGCCTTTCATCGATTGCCCGGAGGTTATATCCGGCTTCGACCGCAGCTTGACGAATCTTCATTGCTGTTGCCGGGTCCGGCACCGCAATCTTGAGTGTGTCGAAATAGACCTGATTGAGCTGCGAAAATCCGAGTGACTGGAGTTCTGCATCGAGGATTTTCGCATATGCATGAACCCGACTGGCTATGCGCCTGATGCCATCCGGCCCATGATAGATTGCATACATGCCGGCCATAATGGCAAGCAGAGCCTGTGCAGTGCAAATGTTCGACGTCGCTTTCTCG
>JAPLFP010000179.1 GCA_026390585.1 Ignavibacteriales bacterium
GAGGGACAATTACCGGTCAATTCCACTCCGGCATGTATGCGCATTCCAAAGACGCCCTTCATTGGGTGCTCGATAGGTCTCCCCTGTCGTATTCCCGAACGATAAAGTGGAATAATGGAACGACACAGACGATGGGACAACTCGAACGACCTTTTATCCTCTTCCAGAACGGGGTACCGACACATCTTTTCTTTGCGACGATGGATGGTCCGGGCGGATTCAACAATTCCACGCGATCCTGGAATATGGTCGTTCCGTTGACAAAACCGATTTCGAACAAGGAGAGGCGGAAATGAAATCAAACAACGATTTCGATCCAAATTTCATTTCACGGAAGTCCTTTCTGCGACTGCTCGGGGCAGCATCTTCCTTTTTCCTGATCCACAAAAACGCCGCGGGCGCGCTGGCGGAGACCTCTGGTGCCGATGACTTCCCACCTTTTATTCCGCGGGAAGGTGCGAACAAGCCGATCGGCGTTCCCAAAGGGATTATGCCCGGCAGGGTGGCATGGTCGTGGGACCCGAAGGCAGCGCATTGGAATGAAGGAACCGGCACCTGGTGGGATGCTTCCTCGAACGACCAGGCGAAGATCGATGAAATGATATCGCGGGCAATTCACAGTATCGCGAATGAATCTTCCACAGAAAAATCGTGGAATGCACTTTGCACGTTCTTCAACCAGTCGACAGGTGGAGCGGCCGGAGGCTATGGACGGGGCGAGAAAATTGCGATCAAAGTGAACCTGAACAACGACCGCACAAGCTACGACGATACGCCCTGGATCAATACTTCACCGCAGGTAGTGAACGCTGTGATACGTAACCTCGTGCGCGGCGCAGGTGTTCGCGAGGAAGACATTACGGTTTTTGACTCCTCACGGTACATTACGCCACACTTCTATGATTATGTGCACGGTGCGTTCCCCGGGGTTGTGTTCGTCGACGGATACGGCGGTCTGCCGGGACGAAACAAAGCAACATGGACTCCCGACCGAATCTCCTATGCTGTGAAGACCCAATGCGGGACATCGGTTCCGACATGTGTGGTTGAAGCGAAGTACCTCATCAACATCTACGCAGCGAAAGGACACCCGTCGACCGGGGTCACCTTGAGCGGAAAGAACCACTACGGCTGTATCGACGGCCGTGAGCATTCCTATATCAAGGTGAAGGAGAAAGGGTACGATCACTATAATCCGCTCGTGGACTTGATGGGTCACAAAGACCTCGGCGGCAAGACAATCCTGAACGTCTGTGACATGCTCTACGGCTGTTACCACTCCGATGCCCTCCCGATCAAATGGAAGATGACGCCGTTCAAGAATGCATGGCCAAGCAGCATACTGATGTCACAAGATTCTGTTGCGAATGACTCGGTGGCTTTGGATTTCCTGACGACGGAATTCTCACCGAGAACAGATATTCCAACCGGCGTCAATGTGAAGGGGAAGAAGGTGGAGATGACGAACTGCGATGCCGTTCTACACGAGGCCGCACAGGCCGGCGAGCCACCTTCCGGCATCGTGTATGCACCCAATGGTGACGGTCTCAGGTTGAAGAGTCTTGGTGTCCATGAACACTGGAATAACGCAGAAGAGAAGAAGTATTCCGGAAATACCGGCCCAAAGAACGGCATCGAGCTTCTCCTGATCAAGGGATGAGCCGTTCTGGAATATCAATCACTCACCGTACGGGACCGACATGCTGAAAACCACCCTCTTGCATCCAGAAATCCTCGGGGCGCTGGCCAGCAATGGGCATGGCGCAAAAGTCCTCATCGCCGATGGCAACTATCCTTTCACCACAGGCGCGCCTCCCGCGGCAAAAAAAGTCTATCTGAACTTGTCGCCGGGAAAGCTCTCTGTCACGGATGTCCTCAAGGTGCTGACAGATTTTATTCCGATCGAGAAAGCCGTTGTCATGATGCCGCCGGATGAACGCTCGCCGAAGATCCATCAGGAATTTCAATCGATCATTGGACCCCAGGTGCAGCTGACGAACCTGAAAAGATTCGAATTCTACGATGAGGCAAAATCGCCGGAAACCTGCCTCGTCATTGCGACGGGGGAAATCCAGAGATTTGCCAATATCCTTCTGACCATCGGAGTTGTCCGGGCTGAATAGTAAATTGCAGGAAAAGACCATGGAATACCGTGAATGTGGGGCGTCAAAACTACGACTGTCGGTGATCGGCGCCGGCTGCTGGGCGTTTGGCGGCGGCGAATACTGGGGTGACCAGAACCAAAAAGATGTTGACGCCGTTGTCCATGCTTCGGTCGAATACGGCGTAAACTACTTCGACACAGCAGAAGCATACAACGGCGGACGGAGTGAGATATCGCTCGGTCAGGCTTTGCAGGGAATTCCCCGTGACAAGGTCGTTATCGGAACGAAGGTATCACCTCCCCATTGCTATGCGGGCACGCTCGAAAAGTACTGTGAAGAATCACTCAGGCGGCTTCAAACCGATTATATCGACCTCTACATGATCCACTGGCCGATACATCCCCATTCTGTACGGCATTTTACGAAGGATGAGAATGTCATCAACAACCCTCCAACGATAACGGAAGCAATCGAGGCCATGCTGCGGCTTCAGGAGACCGGTAAAATCGGCCGCATTGGAGTCAGCAACTACAGCGATCGTCGATTGAGCAATGACATCCCCTCTTCGGTCAACGTTGCCGTCAATGAACTGCCATACAACCTGCTCTGCAGAGCAATCGAATATGACACCTTGCCCTACTGTGCCGGGAAAGGAATCGGGATCATCGGATATATGACGCTGCTTCAGGGAATACTCGCCGGAATCTATCCGACGCTCCATGATGTGCCGGCTTGGCAGCGGCGAACAAGGCATTTCAACTGTGAAGGCACACCATTGTGCAGGCACGGAGAAAAAGGATTTGAAAGTGAAACCGAACAAGCTCTCGCAGCAATTCACAAAGTTGCGCTGGACTCCGGCATGACAATGGCGAAGCTCTCGACAAAATGGGTCCTGGCAAACAAGAACATCACGTGCGCCCTCATAGGGGCAAGAAACGTTGCAGAGTTGACAGAAAACCTGGCCACGGTGTCAAAACCTCTCGATCCATCGGTTGTGGACCAGCTGAATCGGATCACAGATGAAATGAAATTCCGGCTCGGCATTCATTGTGACTACTACGAAAGTGCCGAGAACGACAGAACACTTTGAAGAACCGGGGTGTGCCTATGAATCGGATTATTCTCGCTGCAGTGTTCCTGTTGGTGCAGAGTGTTTCTTCGCCAGCAGCTGGAAGGGGGATCAGAGATTGCGTCTGTGCTCCTTCGGAGGATGGTGCTAAGCACATCGCTCTGAACGGCAGGATCTTGCTGAAGGACGATTTCAATACGCTGAAGGAGCTCACAAAGGAGTTTCAGCCGCTCAGCGATGGATGGAAAGTCAAGGTATGGCACAGTGGTTTCAAGCAGGGAACGGAGGGCCTCGAGAGCGTTTGGGAATCGGGGCACAATCCGGTCATTGTGTACGAGGGTTCATTCAAAGATGTGGTCGTTGAAGTCGATTTTCGTTTCAGGAAGGAACAGGATCCGGCCAGAAACGCCTTCTGCCGGATCAATCCCTTGAGCCGACAGCTGGACCCGGGAGCCTACTGCATCTCCACCTGGGCGAACATCAATGCAGCAGGGCGCACGCGTGGACTGGTTCTGGAATATGATCTGTGGAATGCGGGACCAACGGGTGTCGCTGCTCAGCTCGGAACGTTTGAACCGGATACATGGTACACCATGCGTCTGGAGGTGATCGGAGAGGATGCCATGGTCTCCTGTAACGGGATGGTTGTTACAGGGAATTACAGGACATTCGGATTGCAAAAGAACTGGCTGGCCATCGGCGTGGGCAAAGGGACACACGAATTGAGGAGACTGCGGGTGTACGAGGCAGTTCCGAATCCGGAATGGAAGAAGCCGGACGCCAAAGCAGAACCATATGTTCCACTGGAATCAATCCCGCCAAGGGAAAAACTCTCGCAAGCAGTACTGGATAAGATCCAGAACATGGAGCAGTTGTTCGACGGGAAGACCCTCAATGGATGGATACAGGCGCCGGTCGCGCCGATTGCACTTGGGCGGGAAGATGTCATCAATCCGGCGAAATTCGCGAAGCGAATCAGCCAAAAATCAGATCGGGTTTCAGCATTCATCCACGAACGGTTGGATTCTTCGGCTCGTGCAGGGATGAACGCCGTGCTGGCGGGAGAAACAGATCCCAAGAAAACAGTCTCGCCTCTCGTACGGGGAATCAACGCCATTGTTGCCGTCGGGGGCGCTCTTTATGAGGAGAAACGCTTCGAAGGATTTCGGCTGCGTCAGAAAACGAAAGAGCTGCTGCGGAAGAATCCACAGGGGTTTGAGCTCGCGCGGCTCAATCGGCTGTTACTCGAAGATGTGTATGCTGATGAGTTGACAAAAAGCCCAGACATCTCCTGGGTCGCGAAAGACGGGATCATGGCAAGTACCGGCGCAGGTCGCGGTGTCATCTACACGGAGAAGGACTATGTCAATGTCAGGTTGATTTTCCAGGTGCGTCAATCATCCGGGAATCATTTTCCCGGCGTACTGATATTCTGTCAGCGTCCGCCGGCGGGGGAGCTGGGAATGGATGCGCTCGACGGAATTCAGTTTGGCGTGCCGAGCGGTTCTCACTGGGATTATCGTCCGGGATTCAACCGGGCCGGCGATCATTTCACGCGCCCGCAGAAAATCCGTTTCAATGAGCGGGAGTGGGCACAGGTGGAGATATTCGTCAACGGGGAAAAAGGGACAGTCCGAATGGCGGTTGCCCAGCCGGTCGGCACACGGCCGATCGAAGTTCTCGACTTTCATGACTCAACGGCTGTGCGTGCCGGGCCGATCGCGCTTCAGATGCACAATGCCCTGTTGTTCGATGAGTACAGGATGATTCGCATCGAAACAAATCCGAAAGAGAAGAGACTCATCACGCTTGAGTAGATTTCCGGCTCTCTCGGGCACATCAAGGGGATTTCTATGAACATAATGGAAACATTCAATCGCTGTTTCTTGAAACGATGCCCCCGTTCAAAAAGAATTGTTGGCATCAGGAAGAGCGCTCTCGCGATGCCGCTCTTTCCGCTCATCGGCATTGCAGCATTGATCTGGTTTCTTCTGCGCGTTGTTCCCAAGCCAAGCCGGATCGAGTACCCTTGCCAGAAAGTCGCTGCGCCGATTGCATTTTCGCTCGTGAGCTCTGTCGTCAGCTATTTTGGATTGGTATCGGTCTACAAGAAGACAAGAACGTTTGTCAAAGAGCGGGCGTTCACGTCAGCTTTTGTTTCAGGAATTGTGGGGTTGGCCCTTTTCGCAATTGTTCTCAGCAGAATATCCCCAGATACCATTGCATCGGATCTCTTTGCTCCACAAGACAAAGCTGTCTTCTACACTCCAATTGATGCACCGAATCAGCCTATGGGAATCGGAAAAGGAATATTCCCGGGACGTGTTGTGTGGATGCGCGACACCTCGGCAACGAGGTGGGATGCAGACACAATCAATGGTCATTGGTGGGACGACTTGTCGACCGATCAGAAGAAGGTCGATCGGATGATTTCACAAAGCCTGTGGGCGCTCACAGGTGCCGACAACGATACTCTGGCATGGCTTAGGATTTTCAGACACTACAACCAGCAGCATGGACGCGGCAATCGCGGCTACGAAAGCAATGAAAAGATCGCAATCAAGATCAACTGCAACAATGCGTACGCCGGATACCGAGATTCAGATAATCAGATCGATGCATCGAAGCAAACGATTCTTTCTCTGCTTCGTCAGCTGATTGACAAGGCGGGCGTGCCGCAACAGAATGTCGTCCTCTACGAGGCCGTCAGAGTCATTCCAGACAGGATTTATGGGCCGTGTCATGCCGAGTTTCCGGATGTCCTGTGGATGGATTCGAAGGGTGACAGCGCAAACGGGAGGATCCGAGTGCAATGGCGGCCTGGCACACTCGGGTATTCAGATTCGACCAGATGCGGCACGGCAATCCCGCAAATGCTATATGATGCAACGTATCTGATAAACATGTCGCTTCTGAAGGCGCATGTTTCGTTGGGGATAACGCTCACGGCAAAGAACCACTATGGTTCCATTGACAAGAGAGATCATCGGCGATTTGACCCGGGTTCGTATGATCCGCTTGTCGATATCATAGGATCAAAACATGTTGGCCAGAAGACGATTCTCTATGTCATCGATGGTCTGTATGGTATTCGTGATGTGAACGATCCCGTGACGAAGGAATTCGCAGCCTGGAACAATCTGTTTCATGGCCAGTGGCTGTCAAGCATATTCATGTCTCAAGATCCCATCGCCATCGATGCTGTAGGCTATGATTTTCTCCGGTCGGAGTTTGGTGAACGCCTCGGCCGGGGCAAAGGAATGCCAGCTGACACGTATATGCACGAGGCCGCACTCGCTGATAATCCTCCTTCACACACCATCTATAAGCCTGACGGTGTTCCAATCGCAAGCCTTGGGGTTCATGAGCACTGGAACAATGCCGCCGAGAAAATGTACAGCCGTAATCTCAGCCCCCAAGGAAAAGGGATAGAATTGTTTAGAATGGAAAAGTAGGGACGCTTTGATCGAATGAAAAACCGAAGGAACACCTGGTTGTCGATGTTCATCGTCGTATGCACGATCACTGCGTATGTTGTGCGCGCAAGATCAGCGCCCTCCATTCATGATGTCGTCAAATACGGTGCAGTTGGTGATGGAAAGACCCTGAACACCATCGCAATTCAGAAAGCGATCGATGAATGCAGTTCTCAGGGAGGCGGTGTTGTATTGTTCCCGGAAGGACGGTATGTGTCAGGGACAATTCTGCTGAAGAACGGAGTTACACTGCTTCTTTCTGACAGCACCGCACTCCTCGGCAGTACAAATATCAATGACTACAAGATGATGGATCCCTTCAGGACGGGAAATGGTGCGCTGATGGGGTATTGCTTCCTCGGAGCTGTTGATGCAAAGAACGTAGGAATAACGGGTAAGGGAATCATTGACGGCAGAGGCAAACCGTTGCTGGATGGATGGGGGAAGGAGAAGCGGCCATTCCTCGTACGATTTGTCCGATGCACCGGCATCGTCCTGAGCGATGTACATCTTACAAATGCTGCCGCCTGGACTTCTCATTTCTTCGCATGCAGAAACATTGACATTCAGCGAGTTTCGATTGTCAGCAAAGGTCTGTCAAACAACGACGGCTTCGATATTGACTGTTCCCAGGATGTGAAAATCACAGGGTGCAACATTGATAGCGGTGATGACGGTTTGTGTCTAAAGACCACGTGGAGCGGGATGGCCTGCAAGAACATTAGGGTATCAGATCTTCAGATCTCAAGCAACCAGTCTGCAATCAAGTTTGGGACCGAATCGATGGCGCCGTTTGAGAATATCACCATATCGAACATCTATATCTACGACACGCGTAACGGAGGCATAAAGCTTAATACCGTCGACGGCGCTCACATGCATGATATTGAAATATCAGACATTACCATGAAGAATGTCCGTACCCCTATGCTCCTCCGCCTGGGTTCCCGGTTGAGTGTCTTTAGAAAGGATGTCGACACGCAGCAGTCAACTGGCACGATGCAGCGTGTAACGATACGAAATGTGAAGGCAACAGCTGCCGCTGACGCTCAGTTAAGACCGCCGACAGGGGTGCTTATTACGGGAGTTCCAGGCCACCCTATTGAAAATCTGACACTCGAGAATATTGACATACGTCTTCCGGGGGGAGGCACTGCTGAAGATTCCCGACACGCCGTTCCGGAGGCTGTCGATCAGTATCCGGAAGTGCGCACGTTTGGTCCAACAATTCCGGCATATGGAATCTGGGCCAGGCATGTTACGGGATTGAAACTGAACAACATCAGACTGTCGCTCGACAGCAGCGATGTCAGGCCGGCGTTCATCATTGACGACGGGAAGGATATTGAAATCAGCAACGGGCAGGTGTCTGTCAGCGGAGGTGCTTTGTCTGTGATACGATTGCAAAACGTAAATGGAGCTCGGATCGGCAAGATGATCGCCCGGGGGGATGGAGGAGCTTTTGTGAAAGTGGAAGGAGGCAAAAGCAACGCAATCGTCCTGATGAACAACAATACAGATGGAACTAAGAAAGTGGTCGAATTGTCTTCTGATGTTCCCTCTACTGCCGTGGTTATTCAATGAGTCCTTGTGCCCGGAACAGGACTTGGACCTGCGACCTTTGAGCTATGAACTCGACGAGCAATACTACGCGGAGTCGGCTGTCGGCCAGGACCCGGTCCAAGAAATGATTGAAAATCAGCGGCTTTGTGCATACCCTTTCGATAGCTCTAAACTGATCACGATGAATGCATTTTCAGGGTGCAGAATGATCCCGTTAGGGCTACACCTCTGCACCCAGTACGATTTTTGCCCTTTGCGATCGAAAATGAAGGAACGAGAATTGCGACAGGGCAACTACGTGCACCCTGTAAGTTGAAGAGAAATTGAAGGTGGTCTCTCAGTGCTGGAATCGAGGGCCGGCGTCAAATGTAGCATCTCCCCTTTCGCTCTCCGCGGTCAACTAGAATCACATCCACAGTCGTCCGCTGTTCTTTTCTCTCCATCATGTAGATGTCATCAAGATTTGTTGCAGAGTGATTCCAGGAGTCCTCCACAAACAGAGCAAAGGGTCTGCGATTCAACGGTGACGACTCGTACTCTGCCATTCGTCTTCCCTCCCCTGAAGGTTTTCGTGCATCTTTTTGAGTCTTCTTAGACAAGCGACAACACTCCTCGTATTAGATAGCTCCTCTATGATCAAGATGGATAAAGAGCGCACAATCATTGTCGGCGGTTGGCACATCGCCAGATTGTAAAGGGGACTTCTTGCTGTGGGGAGAGCGAAGTGTTTTAGTCGGCTGTGGGGTGATGCAAAAAGTGTGACAACTGCTGTTGTACGCACTGCGCCACAATTACGCCGAAAACGAAGGAGCGAATGGAGCAGAGTGACTCAATTGAAGCCAATTATTATGAATAACTGCGAAGGGGAACGAACCACTGTTCGCTAGTAGCCGGCATCTTCTGTTGGAGGCGTGACTTTGCCTCTAAACGACCGGTACACATAGATGAAGTATCCTGCCACAAGGACCATTCCAACGATCCACCATGTAAGTCCGACGCTGAGGCCGTACGCTTGCGCTGCAGTATTGTGGATCGTCAGGCTGGCGGAAGGATCGGCCGACGAAGTCAGAAGATTCGGATAGAGCGCGAACGCCGTGCCGCCGAGCATCCCGAGAATGAACAATGTCGATGAAAGAAACATCCGGGCGTCCCGTCCTCTTCGGAAAAAATACCAGACGCCAGAGAGTCCCAGGAGCGCGGCGAGAGGGAAAAGAAACCCCAGATAATGATTGGTGAAGTTGTTGAACAGTTCAGGCCGCAGCGCGAACGTGGCGATGACCCCTGCGATCGTTGTCGCCAGCACTCCCCACCATGCTTTCCCTGCTGTGGCGCGGGAGCGGATCTGGACATCGCCGTCAGTCTTCATCGCCACGTAACTCGAGCCGTGCACTGTCAAAGTAAGTAGAGAGACGAGTCCAAGGATGACGGTATACCAATCGAAAATTCCTGACTCCGGCACGACCGTGAACGTCGTCCAGAGCGGCTCAAAGAAATATCCTTCTTTCGACAGTGGGACACCGCGAATGACGTTTCCGAGCGCTGCACCCAAGAAGATCGCCAGCAAGCCGCTGGAAAGCGAAAACACAACATCCCAGAAATTCCGCCACAATGGATTGTGCACCTGATGCCGGAATTCGATGCCAAGGCCGCGTGACATCAGGAGCCACAAGACCATAATCAATGGGAGATAGAATCCACTGAAGCTCGATGCGTACACTAGCGGGAAAGCGAAATACAGCGTCCCTCCCGCTGCTAGGATCCACACTTCGTTACCGTCCCACACGGGTCCGATGGCATTGAGAATCAGGCGCCGATCGGCGTCGGTCCTTGCCGCGAATAGGTGGATGATACCGGCTCCAAGATCAAATCCATCGAGGAGGACATACATCGTCAGCATAAACGAGACTAGGATGAACCAAAGAGTTTCCATTGACGTTTCCTAGAGTGAGGACGGCCTGATGTTCAGTGTGCAGATCCTACGTTTTCCGGGCCCTGATTGATTCTCTTCACGACAAGAAAGAGGAATAAGACGCCGATGACAAAATACATTCCAAGAAACCCAAGGAGAGTGAAGAGACCGTTTCCGGCCGACACCGTCGGGGACGCGCCGTGGACAGTCCTCATGAGGCCGTACACCAGCCACGGTTGCCGTCCCAGTTCCGCTGTCATCCATCCTGCTGTGTTGGCGATGTACGGAAACGGAAACGCCAGCAGCAGAATCCACAGTGCCCATCGCGCCTGATAGAGCTTCTTTTTCCAGAGAAGGAACGCCGCCAACGCCATGATCGCCATGAAGATGGTGCCAAGTCCGACCATGATGTGGTAGCTATAATAGAGAAGGGGGATGTTCGTCGGCCATTGGTCTTTAGGGAATGCCTGGAGGCCTTTGACTTCTGCTGTCCATCGATAGTGGGTGAGGAAGCTGAGCAGCTGAGGAACATAAAGGGGATTGTCCATCCGGAGCTTTTCCATGTCGGGCTGGCCGATGAGCATGAGCTCGGCCCCTTCTTTGCTCTCGAAGAGTCCCTCCATTCCCGCGAATGTGACAGGCTGAAAGGTAGCAACATTTTTGACCTGGCCGTCTCCCGTGGGGAATGCGACAAGAAATGATCCCATAAGTCCCGCAACAACTCCGACTCGGACAAAGACCTTTCCGTACTCCAAGTTTCGATTGGACAGGAGATAGAACGCCCCGACGGAGGTCATCACGAATGCCGCGGTAACAACGGCGCCGATCATGTTGTGCGTGTACTGCCACCCGATCCATGGATTGAGCAGCAGCCCCCAATAGTCATTGATGTGCAACGATCCATCTGCTGCCGCAGCATAAGCCAAGGGATGTTGCATCCACGCATTGGTGGCGATGATGAAATACCCTGAAAGCCAGGAACCGAGAAACACCATCAATGCGGCAAGGAAGTGACCGATTCGTCCAAGTTTCTTCTCTCCGAACAAGAAG
>JAPLFP010000117.1 GCA_026390585.1 Ignavibacteriales bacterium
AGATCCTTTCCAGGGCCGAATTCACATAGACCACGTTCCGTTCTGCGTCGAGAACGGAGGCTCCCACTGGTAGTATCTCGAAAAGCGTCTTCAGTTTCCTTTCGCTCTCAATTAGCGCCTCCTCCGCCCGCTTGCGCTCGGTGATGTTCCGAGCGGTCGTATGCATATATGGCTTTCCTGCAATCGACACACGCCTGTTGTTGAACTCTGTGTCTACTTTTCTGCCGTCATTCCGCAAGATCTTTGCCTCGCTCAGAATGTTTTCTCCGTCAAAGATTCTCTGATGAAATGTTTTGTACGCATCCAAATCGGGGTGATCATGAAGATCAGGAATCCGCATCTTGAGCAATTGCTCACGCGAGTATCCCGTGAGGTCACATGCCGCATTGTTGACTGCAACAAAACGAGAATCCTGATCTGAGATGAAAATGGCATCGCGTGAGCCCTCAAAGATTGCCTCTTGCCATTCAAGGGCTTGCTTGACTCTTGCTTCTGTCTGCTTACGCTCGGTGACGTCGCGGCCGTATACATTGACATAGCCTGCGCCCAATATAGAAGCCAGAATGCAAGAGAAGACCCGCTGACCGCACCTAACCTCAATTTCCTTCCTCTGGCCAGATTTGGACACCTCTGCGATCTGCGTGCGCCAGTCGTCAGGCATGAGCTGGCCGGTTTGGATATTCCACATGGCCAACAGCGGCCCACTCGCATCATTGGCATAGAGAATGACGCCGTCCGATGCGATTCTCATGACCGGATTCGGGTTTTCAGCCGGGAATCTGGACAGGATTTGGACTTGTTCTTCCGCTTGCTTCCGTTCGGTGACGTCGCCGTAGGCGATGGCGACACCATAGCCCTCCAGCGGTATGGGAGCGGCGGTCACACTGATCCAGGTGATTTCGCCTTTGTCCTTTACAATGCCCATCTCCACGTTCTCAATCAGACGGTTTTCTCGCAATGCCCTGGCACTGGCATACTCATCGGCGGGCATGCGTGTGCCGTCCTTCCGAATAATCTGCCATTCCTTGCTGTCGATGCTCCTTTGAGCGAGTACCTCGCTAGTGATGCCTAACAGCTTTTCTGATTGGCGATTCACTTCCATGATCTTGCCTGATTTGTCTGAAATAGTGATGCCGAGTGGAAACGATTCGAACAGGACCCGGTATTTTTCAAGGCTGACTCGCAGCGCGTCCTCCGCCCGCTTGCGCTCGGTGATGTCCGCAGCGATCCCTACAAGTGCGATCGACTGACCTTTCTCGTTGCGGACAACAGAAGTAGAAAGAGCGATCGGAAATTCAGTTCCGTCCTTTTTCCGGTTTACCAGCTCGCCTTGCCAACCGCCTTCTAGCGTCGCAGGCAAGACCTTCTCGGCAGCAGGTTCGGACCTTGGTGGGCGGACAACAGTGATAGGCTTCCCGATGAGCTCATCAGCAGTGTAACCATACGTTCTCAAGAAGGCTTCATTAACAAAGAGAATCTTGTTGTCCGTGTCGGTGATGCTGACGCATTCACCAATGCTCCGAATTGTGTGCGCAAGCAGGGCAACCGATTCCTCCGCCTTCTTGCGCATAATCCCCTGCGCGAGTGTGACCACTGAGCCAGCCAGAGGACTTAGCGTCGGTTCAAGAAGCAATGTGCTTGCAAAGACAGTCAACACGCCCACTATTTGGTTTTCGACAAGAAGCGGGAGTCCCGCGTAAGCAACAATATTATGGTGACGCGCCCATGAGGCATCAATCAATGAACGTCCGTCCAGAACCGAATTACTCCTGATCATTTGTCCTTCTGCTACCACCTTGCCGGCAACCAAGTTCGCAATGTGAATGCATGCGTCCGTATCTGCGCCAAGCGTACTGAGTTCTGCGTGGCCTTGAAGCTCGACAGAATGTGTTTCACGATTTACGATCCAAACGTGAGCGCAAGCAATATCAAGGATGCGCGTGATGATCTCGGCGCTTTGCTGAAGCATCTCCCCAAGCGAAAGCTGGCGATTGATCGAATGTGACATCTCGCTTCGGAACTTGTGCAGTCGTGTTTCGTACGCTTGCTCTTCCTTTCTCTGTTTGCGCGAGGTCATGTCGCGGATCAACATGCTCGTTCTTTCGATTCCCTGCGAATCTTTAAAGACAACTGTGGAGATGTCAGCGGGAAACACCGTGCCGTCTCTTCTGAGAAGGTTCAGCTCGCCTCTAAATTTGCTTGTGTTTCTTCTCTCTTCCAGAGCCGCTGTTAGGCGAGGGTCGCTTGTATCTACAATCCCTGCTCTTCCGAGCTTTCTTATTTCCTTTTCGGTCCGGCCGAACATGCGGCAGGCCTCTGGGTTGGCTGAATGAATCGTCCCATCTGGTTGAGCGAACAAGACTGCGTCGCCGCTGTTTTCAAACAGAAGCCGGTATTGTTCTGCACTCTCCCGCAACGCTCCTTCAACGCGTTCCCGTTGTTGCTCACGTTTTTCGAGTTTCCTCAGGTCCGCGCGCAGAATTCCCATCTCGCGGATAAGCTGCGCTTTGGTCTTTCGTTCGTCTGTCATGACTCATCTCCCGGCGATCGTCAACTCAATCTCATATGGACTACCTCTGTACTGGCAGGTCTTTTTGCCGGCAGCAGCGGCTGAACATTGATGCGATATTGAAGGATTACGAAATGGAATGACAAAGTCAATTCACGCGATAACGGACGCCCAGATACGTATGGAAGCGCATCCGGGTTAGGAGGAAGCCCCGCCTGACTCAATGACTTCAGTCGTTCGGGCGGGTCCGCTCCCGACCTATGTGTTCAGGAGCCTCGTGTAGAAGTCCATCTTCTAATGAGATCGCTCGTCCAGAAGACGGACTTCTTACGTGCCACTCAGGCCGGGATCCAACCCGAAAGCGGGATCCAAGAGTCGGAGATGCCGCTCTTAGGCGGAAATGCAAGAGCGGAACAGAAACCAGTTTTCGTCTGAGCTTCCGGATCCAACGTCGACTTCTCGGCCGACACGTCTGTTCGTTCTGGATTTGAAACAATAAAGGGTGATCGTTTGCGCGACCACCCTCTTGTTTTGCTCTTCTGTGGACAGGGACGGAATCCTTGTCCGCCGACATATGAATTGCCAGTCACCTTGCAGCGAGCGAGCTTCAGAGGGCCGTCAACAGGATATCATTATAGCCGTCGGTGATATGTGCCGGGGCGACACATGTTCCAGGAATGTGTGCCGC